>DYEF01000017.1 GCA_020725805.1 Bdellovibrio sp. | reverse complement strand
AGGAAAAAGACTTTGCAAAACAAAATCAGGGATAGTAAAAGAATATAGTGAGGCAGTTATATGAAAATCAATGAAGCCGAAAAATGTAACATTTTAATTTTGCAGAAATGTAACATTTTGACGTTGCAGTTACAATATTTTAATAAATTTTTTCCAAAATATTTTTTTGCTCAATAATCTTGCATAACAGAATCAATAATGGTAGTTAGGATTTTTCAGAAAGGAAGGGGAAGATGCACAGAGAATTAATGAATCAGAAAGGTATATCAGTAATCAAACTTCTGATATATATGGCCATTTTTGCAGTTTTCTATTTTGCCTATCTGTATATCCCTGTTGCTATCAGATACTATGATATAAAGGAGGCAGTCTCCGGTGCGGCAAATCAGGCACTGACCGATAAACGTGATGACCTGATAAGAAATAATTTTGCACAGAGGCTTAAAAGACAACATAATCTAAATGTCCCTCCTACTGCACTTGTGATTATCAGGGAGCCGTCCCGCTCCAAGGTCTCCGCAAAGATGCAATATCAGGAGCAGGTAAAATATGTCCCATTCGATTATACCCATATAATCGATATCACCGCAGAACATACTGCTATGGGGCATTATATCGCATATTAACTTTGAAGGAGGTCTTTGTGAAAGAGAGCAATAAAGTAATACTGAAGGGTGAGGAAATCAGGCAGCTGATTTCACAGATAGCCGAGAAGATAATCAGTCGCTACGGGAAGGATGCAGACAGGCTTTCACTGGTCGGTATCAGAACCGGCGGTGTCTATCTTATGGAGAGGATTCATAAGATTCTGAAGAAGAAACTCAAGACAGATATACCGAAGGGAATCGTGGATATTACTCTTTACAGGGATGATATTGATTCATCACTCTCAAAACCTGAGGTCGGTGAGACTGAGCTTCTTTTTGATGTAAATGACAAATACATTATTCTTATTGATGATGTTCTCTTTACAGGCCGTACAATCAGGGCGGCAATCGATGTCATCATTGATTTCGGGAGACCGAAGAAGATTGAGGTTGCAGTCCTTGTGGACAGAGGCCACAGGGAAATACCTGTTTATGCCGAATTTGTCGGATACAGGATAGAGACGAGGGAGAATGACAGGGTGAATGTGGTATTTACCGAGGAGGGGAAGAGGAAAGAGGATGCAGTAATTCTTGAAAAAGGAGAGAAGAAGTTATGACGATACCCAGAATTATAAAGAAAGGGGAATTTGCGCATAAAGATCTTGTATCAATGGAGCAGCTGACCGAAAAGGAGATTTATCTTATCCTTGATAAGGCAAGGATGTTCAAGGAGATATCTCTCAGAAATATCAAGAAGGTTCCTGCCCTTAAGGGAAAGACTGTGGTAAATCTCTTCTTTGAACCTTCGACCCGCACAAGGACATCGTTCGAGATTGCTGCCAAGAGGCTCTCTGCCGATATTGTAAATATTACCTCTTCGGCATCTGCCGTTGTCAAGGGTGAGACGCTGCTCGATACTGCACAGACTCTTATGGCAATGAAACCGGATTTTATGATTATCAGACATTCGTTTTCCGGTTCGGCACTCTATCTTTCGAAGATTGTCTCTGCATCGGTACTGAATGCCGGTGATGGTCTTCACGAGCACCCGACTCAGGCCCTGCTGGATATGTATACTATGAAGGAATATAAGAACCGCCTTGAGGGACTGAAGGTGGCTATAGTCGGGGATATTGCACATTCAAGGGTGGCGAGAAGTAATATCATCGGACTGAATAAAGTGAAGGCAGATGTAATGTTAGTGGGTCCCAAAACGCTGATTCCAACCGGTATCGAGAAGATGAATGTCAAGGTCTCCCACGATTTGAAGGAGGCTGTCAGCTGGGCGGATGTGGTAATGATGCTCAGGATTCAGCTCGAAAGACTGACTGAGGGGCTCTTCCCGACTATCAGGGAATATTCCATGCTGTACGGGTTGAATAAGGAGATTCTGAAGAATCTCAGAAAAGACGCAATTATTATGCATCCCGGTCCCATAAACAGGAATGTGGAGATATCGCCTGATGTAGTAAATGACAAGAGATGCGTTATCCTGAATCAGGTGGAAAACGGGGTGGCTGTAAGGATGGCGGTGCTTTTCCTCCTGAGAGGAGCCGAGAAGGTTAGTATAGAACAATAGTAAAAAAAGGAGAGATTTATGCTTCTGATAAAAGGTGCCAGACTTGTTGACCCTTCACATCATATTGACAAAAAGGCAGATATACTGATTGACAGAGGTAAGATAGTCGAAATAAAGGGGAGTATTAATGTAAGAGGTGCGGAGGTGCTCAGTGCCACAAATCTGATTCTCTGCCCGGGTTTTATTGATATCCATACGCATCTCAGAGAGCCGGGAGAGGAGTTCAAGGAGACAATAGAGAGCGGATGCAGGGCGGCTGCCGCAGGAGGTTTTACTGCTATAGCCTGTATGCCTAATACGATTCCCCCGAACGATAATCCCTCGACTACGAGATTTATTATGGAGAGGGCGCGTATGGCAAACGGTGTAAAGGTAATGCCCGTCGGTGCCATTACGGTCGAGCAGAAAGGTGAGAAACTCTGCGAATATTTCAGTATGAAGCAGGAGGGGATGGTTGCGATTTCGGAAGACGGAAAGAGTGTTATGAACAGCGGGATTCTAAGGAGGGCCATGGAGTATGCCGCGACTCACGATATTCTTGTTATATCCCACTGCGAAGACCACAATCTAAGCGGTAAGGGTGTTATGAATGAAGGCATATTCTCGACCCGTTTTGGTCTCAGACCTGTGCCAGTACAGTCGGAGGAGATTATAGTCTTCAGGGATATTGCTGTCTCCTCACTGACAGGGTGCAGGCTCCATATAGCTCATGTCTCCGCAGCCGATTCGCTCTTTCATATCAGGAGGGCAAAGAAGAAGAAGATGAGAGTTACGGCGGAGACAACCCCGCATTATCTTTATCTCAGCGATGATATGCTGAGTACCTACGATACGAATCTCAAGGTAAATCCGCCTCTGAGGAGCCGCTCTGATGTACAGGCCCTGAGGAAGGCTATTAAGGACGGAACTATCGATTGTATTGCGAGTGACCACGCCCCGCATTCTCCGGCGGAAAAGGAAGTGGAATTCGATATAGCAAAGCCGGGGATTGCCGGTCTTGAGACGAGCGCCGGACTGATAATGAATCTGGTAAATGATGGTGTAATTTCTCTTAAGAGGGCAATACATCTGATGTCAACAGGGCCTGCAAAGGTATTGGGAATATCTCCCAACAGCCTTACTGTCGGGCAGGAGGCCAATATTACCATTATAGACTTGCGGAAAGAGTGGGTGGTGGACCCTTCGAAGTTTTTCAGCAAGGCAAGAAATACGCCTTTTGCGGGATATAAACTGAGAGGCAGGGTACTTGCCACTATTGTTTCGGGCAGGGTACTCTATTCCGAACTCTGATATGCTGGATGGCTTTTTGGAAAAGATTTATCCTATTTTGGAACAGGTCTTTGATGAAAACAGTATAGCCCTGCAGAGAAAGAAGTTTTTTTCTCTTGTTGGTGATATCTACGAAAACGAGGATTTCTATCAGGAACGGATAAATGCATTTCTGGAGTGGTTTCTGGTAGAGGCAGATACATCTAAAGTCAGCCGTCCTGTACTGGGACATATCCTCAATCGGGATGCACACCGAATCGATGACGAGACGAGAAGGATAGCAGAGGCGATGATAAAGTCACGGCGTTCTGTCTTTCATCTGGTCAGGAAGGAATCTGAATTTGCTGTCCTTGAGGATATTTTTGACAGGGAGAGATTCTATGTAGACCCCGACCCGAGGATTGACAGTACCGAGAGAAAGGCCCTTGTTGAGAGCAGGGTATGTGTTCTGAACGGACGCAGCCGTATAATGAGTACATACCTGAAATTTCCTGATAACATCAGGAAAATCATTCTGAAAAGGTTGAAAAAGGTATCCAGAACAGATATAGCATTAAGGGAGAGGTTTTTGGAATACTCGTTTGCATTGTTTGTAAGGAATGAGAGATACAGGAATATCCCTGTCGAGAAGATTGCCCAGTCCCTTGATTATCTGATATCGGTGAACCGGCAATGAAGACTGCAGGATTTTTTATTGTCTTTCTGCTCTACTTTTCTTCACTTGTTTTGTTTTATATTATACTGCCCCACGATTTCCAGATTACGTATCTTGCATATATCGCTCTTATATCTCTGGTCTTTTCTGTGGTTACATATACAGGAGTCATTTTTGTCTTCGGAAAGCATCTTGCCTGGATGAAGGAGAATATCAGAAAGGCAATGGATTATATCAGAAATCCGCATATGAAGTATCCGGAGGAGGAACTTTTCTCGGAGTTTTTCAGCAATGTTATGGAGATGTTCAGGCGGAATCAGGAGGATATCAAGAGGGATATTGCAAAGAGGGATGAATTCATAAGATGGCTTACGGAGGAGGTCAACCGCTGCTCATACGAACTCAACAGAAAGAACAAGGCACTTATGGAGAAGGAGAAGAATATTGCACTCGGACATCTGGTTGCAACTATCGCCCACAAACTGGGTACACCCCTTAATTCCATATCAGGACATATCCAGCTCATTCTTTCCAACAACAGACTCGATTACGACACAAAGAACAGGCTCACCATAATAAATCAGGAATTACAGAGAATAGAGAAGATTATCCGTCAGGCGCTGGATGTTCTTATACTTGATAAACAGAAGACCGAAAAGATAAATGTAAAGGAATTTCTCTCGGAGATTATCGATTTCCTTCTGCCCTCTCTGCAAAAGGAGATTGAGAGTATAGAACTCAATATTGAGCCTGACCTCTCGGTTATACATTCTGACCCCGATATGCTCCGGGAGGTTGTCATCAATCTGGTTTCAAATGCAAATGAGTCTATTCACGGAAAGGGATTTATCAGAATATCTGCCGGTAAATTCTCCGATGGAATGTGTTATATAAGAGTTGCCGATAACGGAGTGGGGATATCCGGAGAACTGAGAGAGAAGATATTTGAACCTTTTTTTACGACGAAGCATAAGGGAAAGGCATCGGGTCTTGGTCTGACGATATGCAGGGAGATTGCAAGGGTTCTGGGGGGAGATATAGTGGTAGAAAGTACTGTCGGCAAAGGTTCTGTTTTTACTTTCAGTTTCAGGGATAAGAAGGAGGGGAAAATATGAAAAAATCGAATATTATAATTGTTGACGATGAACTTGAAAATATAGCGCCTCTGATAACATACCTGAATGACTTTGATACATATAACATATCGCAGTTCTCGGATGGCCGTGTTGCTATTGAGACAATCAAGACAAAACGTGTGGATGTTGTCCTCTGTGATGTTAGAATGCCTTATATGTCCGGTTATGAAGTTCTGAAATGGGTCAAGAGCAATTATCCGGATATAATTGTAATAATGATGACGGGATTCGGGTCGGTAGATGATGCGATGATGGCAATGAGGCTCGGGGCATTTGATTACCTCTCGAAACCGTTTGATATTCAGAAGGCAGAGCTTACTATCAGAAGGGCTATCGAACACCGTGACCTGCTGAGAGAGAACGAGGCGCTGAGTTATTCGCTCAAGGAAAAATACGATATAGTTAACATAGTCGGCAAGAGTCAGGAGATGATAAATGTCTTCAAGCAGGTGGCGGCTATTGCCCCTACGGATTCTACTGTTCTTATAATAGGGGAGAGCGGGACCGGAAAGGAACTCGTTGCAAGGTCCATCCACAAGAATTCAAAGAGGGTTGATAAGCCGTTTGTCGTGATAAATTGTACGGCGCTTGCCGAATCTCTGCTCGAGAGCGAACTGTTCGGGCACGAGAAGGGGGCTTTTACAGGGGCTATCTCCCAGAAACGGGGACTTTTTGAGGAGGCCAACGGCGGGACGATATTTCTGGATGAGATAGGAGATATTTCACCTAAGATGCAGGCACAGATACTTAGGGTGCTCGATACCGGAGAGTGTAAGCGGGTAGGCGGTAATACGGTCTACAGGGTAGATGTAAGAATAATTGCGGCAACCAATAAGGACCTCGAAAAGGAGGTTAGGGAAGGGCGGTTCAGGGAGGATTTGTATTTCAGACTGGATGTTGTTACCCTGAGACTTCCGCCGCTCAGGGAAAGGGGTGAAGACATAGAGATTCTGATTCAGCACTTCATTCAGAAATTTTCAGCGCGGCAGAACAAACCTATGAGGGGTATTTCATCCTCTGCTATGAGAATGCTCAAAGAATACAGGTGGCCCGGCAATGTGAGAGAGCTTGAGAATGCCATGGAGAGGGCTGTCTCTCTCAGTTTTGAGGGTATTATTACACCAAAGGAATTGCCCAAGAATATAATCAAGGATTTCAGGGAGCCGGAGAGCGGACAGGATGTGCTGATTCCTTTTGTGCCCGAAAAGAAGATGCATCCCTTAACCGGAGACGGAGTGCGTGAAGCATCAGAGGAAGATGATATCGAAATCAGTGAAGGAGATAAAAAGATAGGGTACTTCAATATTGTCAATGACAGGCCTACCCTTGATGTCTTTACATCGAGATATCTGAGACTGCTTCTCAAGGAGTATAAAAACAATAAATCGAGGGTTGCCCAGATTCTGGGAGTGGAAAGAATGACCCTGTACAATATGCTCGAGCGGTATGGTATTGACCGCAAGGATAATTCCGGCAACGGTTCTCAGGAATAGGATGATGGGCAGACAACTGCTGTCAGTGACAGGAAAGATATTTACCGTATACGAACTGACAAACCGCATAAGTACACTTCTCAATGAAAATATCGGATATGTGTATGTGAGGGGAGAGGTGAGCAATCTCAGGGTCTCAGATGCCGGACACGCGTATTTTACAATAAAGGATGAAAAGAGTCAGATATCTGCCGTTCTTTTCAGAGGACAGAATATTAAAATCAGTTTTAAGGATGGCAGCAGGATTGTTGCAGGCGGTATGGTGACCGTATACCCGCCGCGGGGGGTCTATCAGATTGTCGTAAATGAAATAATGAATGACGGTCAGGGTGAACTCTATCTCCGTTACGAGGAACTGAAAAAGAGACTCTTTGAAAAGGGTTTGTTCTCCGAAGACATTAAGAAGGCGCTCCCTGATTTTCCGTTTCATATAGGAGTGATAACGAGTCCCTATGGTGCCGCTGTCAGGGATTTTGTCAGGACAGCGCTCAACAAGAATCCGTTTGTTGAAATCTCGGTTTATTCCGCAAGGGTTCAGGGGGAAGGGGCTCAAGAAGATGTGATATCAGGGATAAGATATTTCAACAAAGAGAAGGAAGTAGATGTCATAGCGATAGTAAGGGGAGGGGGCTCGTTCGAGGACCTCTTTTGTTTTAATGACGAAAGTCTTGCATACGCAATAAGGGAGAGCAGGATTCCTGTAGTAACCGGTATAGGACACGAGATTGATTTTACAATCGCGGATTATGTTGCTGACAGGCGGGCAGCGACTCCGACCGCTGCAGCTGAGTTGTCCGTCAGGTCGTTTGACGAGATGACAGATGCAATCACTGATTATAAAGACCGTCTCGATACAGCAGTTAAGGAGGGTATGCTCATCAGGGAAAGGGTAATCAGAAGATTTCTCAGAGGCTTCTACCGGGACAAGGAGAGGTTTGATGAAAAGGCTGAGATGCTGAATCTATGCATTGAAAGACTCGGAATTGCAATCAGAAATCTTGTTTCTGTACGTTATGAAAGGGTCAGCAGGTGTAATGCCCTTGTGGAAAGATATTCTCCTAAAGAGAGAATCAGAAAATACTCCGAAAAGATTTCTCTTCTTGGTCTCAGGCAGAAAGGGGCTGTCCTCAGTCTCTTTGAGACGGCAGAGAGCAGGCTGAAAAACAGTCTGACAAGATTAGAGCTGTTGAATCCGGAAAATATTCTGAAAAAGGGATATTCGGTGGTATTTAAGGACGAAAAAATAATCAGCGATGCCGGTATGCTTTCTGATGAGGATATAATCGGAATAAGATTTTTCAAGGGCAGTGTCAGGGCTCTGGTGAAAAAACAGGGCAAATAAAAATCCGCACGGAAGATTTGTTATGAACGGTAATCCCGCAAAACCCCTCTTTGTGTTTATAATCCTCTGGGGTAGTGCTCTATCTGCCACACAGACTATTCTGCTCAGGGAGTATATGTGTTTTTCCGGAGGAAATGAGATTTCCCTCGGATTACTTCTTGCTGTGTGGCTTCTCTTCAACTCGGCAGGTGCTTTTTTAATGGGATTCGGTATTGACAGTGAGGACGGCAGGAGACTCTTTCTTCTGCCGCTCTGCGGATTCCTGTTTGCCATTTTGTCTGTATTTTTTCTGCGATATGCGCATGTGATTCTGTCTTTGGAGAAAGGGACGCTCGCGGATGTGAAGACACTGTTTATCGCCTCTCTGATTGCCGTCTCTTTACCGGCGCTTGCCTCAGGTATATCCTTTCCGTATCTCAGCAGTATTTTGAAAAAGCAGAGGGGTAGTCTGAGTATAGCATTTGTTTATGGTACAGAGTCACTGGGACTTCTGCTGGGTTATCTTCTGACAGTAATTCTGCTCAAACTGAGGTGGCAGCATCTTTCCATTATCTGTATTATATATGGTTTTGTCCTTGTATCCCTTACTCTGTGGGGAAGAGGAAAGAATAGATTTTTGCGTTTTTTTATCTCTGCCATATCTGTTCTGGTGGCGGTTATCTTTTTCTCTTATGCTGACAAATCAGTAATGAAGGATTCATTCGAAAGAATCAACAGGGGATACAGATATGTTCAGGGTATCGAGACAAATTATAACAGGTATATTATTGCTCAGAGGAATTCGCAGTATGTCCTGTTTGTAAACAATATCTTTTCGGGACTTATAGGAGATGAATACAGCAGTAAGATAACAGCGCATCTTGTAATGTCTCTGAGCGATTCACATAAAAATGTGCTGGTTCTGGGTGAGGCATCCTATGACCTGCTGAAACATATAAGTGAGTATAAAAGTGATATTGATTATGTCGAGAATGATGCCCACCTGAAATCATTTATCAGGGAGAATTCATTGCTGAAAGAGACCAATACCGGCAATATCCGTTTTATTCAGGATGACCAGAGAAAATATGTCAAGAGCAGCCGTAAAAAATATGATATTGTCTTTGCCGATACCGGTGAGGCACTGAGTCTGCAGACCAACCGTTATTATACTTCCGAATTCTTCTCTGAGGTAAGCAACATATTAAACAGAGACGGAATATTCATTACCCGTCTCATCCCTGTTACTTCTGTTCCTTCAGGACCAAAACTGGATTATCTTGTCTCTGTCTTCAATGCCTTGAAGAAGAACTTTCCGTATGTCTCTGCACTTGACTACGGGAGCACGATTCTTGCGGCATCATTCCTGCCTGTAGACCTGAGATTAGAAAAAGTTGTATCGAGATACACAAAGGATGTGGTAAGTGGCTGTGATTTTGAGCCGGAGATTCTGAGCATTGCTCTTCAGGAAGAGAACAACAGGCGCATACAGAATCTGCTCGAGAACGGGGGCAGACGGATAAATCTGGATCTGAATCCCTCAGCCCTTTTGTCGGGTCTTGTATTGTGGGAGATGTCTGTCTCGGAAAAAGGGGACTCGGTTTTATCTGTCGCAGCCGGCTATGGGACAATTTTCATCTATGCAGCCTTACTCATTCTATTCTTACTGGCATTTTATTTCAGAAGAAAAAGGTATGTATATCCTGCAACTGTTATCTTTTTTCAGGGATTTCTCTCTATGGCTCTTGAACTGATTATTGTCTACAGGTTTCAGGTAGAGAGCGGAACTTTGTATTACTATGTTGCTCTGTTATTCTCATCCTATATGGGTGGTCTCTCGGCAGGTTCGTTTCTTACCCGTATTGTAAGGTCGAGACATTATGTGCTTCTGGCCGGAAATCTTCTTCTGGTTCTTCTACTTTATATCCGGTCGCTTCCGGTATTCCTGCTTGTTCTTTTGCTGTTTATAAACGGGACACTGACCGGAATTCTCTTCGGCAGGCTCTCCGGATATCTGGTCGTTTCTGAAAATAACCCGATTAAGAGGTCTTCTTCGGTAATTGACTTCTCTGATTGTATGGGAGGAGTACTTGCATCGTTGATGATTCCGCTTGTTCTGATTCCTCTGTCCGGACTTGAATATTCTCTCAATCTGATATTTGTTATCGGGGTTTTAATTCTCATATTTTCTGCTATGACAGAGATGTCAAGAAGTGAGAGTTGACTGATAACCTGCTAATATTATGAAATCACGTATATTTTTTTGCCTATATTTGCGGAATTACGGTCCTGATAAATATTTACCTGCAGACTTACATATTAGTTTGACATTGGATTTCAGTTTTTGGTATAATAGGTTTTTATAAAGGAGGTCAGAGATGAAAAACGTCTTCTCCCTGATTTTTGTATTATTTACCCTTACAATCTTAGGATGTCAGTGCGATGACACGAACCCTGTACTTTCTTCTATCAGGCCTGAACCTCAGGCAAGTGAAGAGGAGATTGATTTCGGAAAAGTCCTTGTAGGCTCGACAGCCCAGAGAGAACTCAGGATCACAAACAAAGGGCAGGCAGAGCTTAAGTTCGTAAGTGCGGAGATTCAGCTCAAATCACATAAGACCGCAAAGCCCTTCAGCGGACAGATTGAAAATAAGAGTCTGGAGAATATCGAAGGCATAAAGGTCGATGTGAATAAGGCAAAGAGTATAAATTTGACTTATTCTCCTCAGGCCGTGGGTGCCGATACTGCCGAACTGCACATAAAATACTATGTAAGAGAATCCACCGGAGAGACGGCAGAGCTCGTTGTAAAGATGAAGGGTGAAGGTGCAAAGACTGACCTCGATGTATGCATTCTGGATGAAAATGATCAGGAAGTCAAATGCCAGTCGAGTTGTCCGTTTGCAGACGGTAAACTCACGAACTGCCTTGAGAAGAATTTCGGTGACCTTGATATAAATCAGGAGGCAGTGGCAAAATTTGCAATAAAGAACAAGGGAGGTTTCTCTCTCAGTATCATAGATGCAAGGGCAATTCAGTGTCCGAAGACCAAGCCCGAGTGTGATTTTGAGAGTATGGTGGCAACTACCAGCAGTAATGAATTTTATATGTCAGACCCCTCATCTGGTTCATACAGCGGTACACTTTCCGAGTATCCAAAGACAGGACATATGGTTATTGTTAAAGTCAGATACAAAGCCATTGACGGCGGTATTGATATCGGTGCCCTGAAGGTTATAAGTGATGATCAGGTAATGAATTCCGTATACGTAAAACTGACTGCAAAGGGTATAGCTCCGAAGATCTGTGTTGAACCGGCAAATTACACATTCCCGACGACCACTGTCGGGCAGAAGTCAACAGGTCAGATCAAGATTACTTCCTGTGGTACCAAGGACCTTGTTATAAGCAATATAGAGCTTGTCAACAATGCGGAAGGTGATTTCGGATATGATGGTGTAGGCCAGTCGCTTCCGCTTACACTTATGCCCGGACAGTTTGTAAATGCCAGTGTCTTCTTTGCCCCGAAGAGCTGTTCGGACGCAGATTCTCCGGACCTTGCTCAGCTAAAGATAACCGCAAATGACCCGTCATTGTCCAACGGTATCGGTTTTGTCAGAATGTACGGCGATTGTCAGACTGCGCCCGAGTGCAAAATTCAGCTTGACCCGGCGTTTCTGGACTTCGGAAATATTCTCCAGAACAATTCAAAGGAACTGCCGTTCAACGTAATGAATATCGGTAATGCGGATTGCGATATCGCCAGCATCGGCGGACTCACCAATAACAAATTTTCCATTACCAAGGTTGTTGAGGAGAATAAGACAGGACAGCAGACAAATATAAGCTCTCCCTATGCTTTCAAGATTCCGCCGGGTGAGAAAGGGATTGTTACGGTAAAATTCCAGGCAGATAATACACTCGGGACATTTACGGATACAGCAACTGTAAATTACGGGTCCGGAAATGCAAAGATCAATATGAAGGCAACGGTTATTCAGAAAGGACAGTGTCAGTTTACGGTTACTCCGTCTTCGACCCTCAATTTCGGCAATGTTGCAAAAGGCTCATGCAGTACAAAGGGTATTCTTATGGAGAACAAGGGAGCAGATATCTGCACAATCAATACTGTCAAGAAGGGCCAGATGACAGGTCCGTGGTTCTCTCTTGTCAAGAATTACAACGGAACTACTGTTGATATAGGTAATTTTACAAAGATTGAGACCAAGTGCTGTCCGACCGGAACAGGTTCTGCTCCGAACTCAATGGGAGTCCCTGATATGTTTGGTACCTACAACTATGTCTATATCGGGACAAATGCAGCGAATCAGCCGGCACAGGCCTGTACAATGGAGACGTCTCCGGGCTGGTGTGTAAAACTGCAGTGCACAGGTGTTAACTCGAGACTCGATGTGCTGCCCAACCCGATAGATTTCGGAATTGTTACATACGGCTGTAATTCGCAGGAGATCGTTGTAAAACTCTATAACAACGGAACCGCACAGCTAACTGTTGGTCCTGATATAAGCGCGCAGGCATCACCACCCTTTATCATTACATCGAAACCTTCAGGTGCTACGACTATTCAGCCAAATACCTCGATTGTGATCAAGATTAAGTACAGACCTTCGGTTCAGAGCGGAGTCGAGACCGGCAAACTCAGAATTCAGACAGATGCCCCGAATGCAAACAATGGCTATGTAGAGGTACCGCTAAGAGGAGAAGCAACACCCGACAAGAACGTGACAGATACGTTCAAGCAGTCCGACAAGCCGATTGTGGATGTTCTCTGGTGTGTGGATAATTCCGGTTCTATGGGTGATGAGCAGTCGATGCTTGCAGGTAACTTCCCGAAATTCTCGAGTTATGCAACGGTAAAGGATCCTGTAACGGGAGATTACAAGATAGATTTTAACATTGGTGTTATTACTTCGGAGATAAATGATGCGGAGAAGATAAATAGCGTGATGAATTATCCGGGCGTTCTCTATGCCAAGAGCGGATATCCGAAGATTATTGCAAATTATCCACCTGCAGCGCCGAGAGACCCTGCATTCGATCCGGTTACGACAGATTTTAATAAGGCATTCGCCGCCAATGCAACGGTCGGAACCTGCTGCTCTGACGAACAGGAGGCCTGTCTCGAGGCTATGAAAATGGCTCTCTCCGACCCGATTATCAACGACCCGCAGGGGAATAAGGGATTTTTAAGAAACAGCAATACCAAATTCTCCAAGCTTGCACTTGTGGTTCTTTCGGACGAAGAGGACCAGTCTCCTGCCAGTGTAGATTACTATGTAGATTTCTTCAAACAGATCAAAGGCGTCAGAAATACAGACCTCTTATCTGCCAATATAATCTGCGGACTTGACAAACACGGGACCATTCAGAATCCGCCTAACGCAGCAGATTGCGGTGATACTGCAAACGGGAACGGTGCCTATGCGGCAAAGAGGTATCTAGACTTCTACAAAAAGGTTGGAAACGGCAGGGCATACTCGATCTGTGACAAGACATGGGGAGATAAACTTAACGAACTGGGTATTGATGTATGGACAGCACAGGTTGAATACTATCTCTCAAGACCTGCAGACCCGAATACAATTCAGGTTACTGTCAATGGTCAGCCGGTCAACAAAGACCCCGTAAACGGATATCAGTATGACCCGGACCACAACTCGATCTACTTCGGCGCAAATGCAGTTCCTCCAAAGGGTGCCACTATTGTTGTAAAGTACGAGGCCCAGTGCTACTGATTCAGGGCTTATGAGTACTATAATTCATAGAGCGGTAGTCGGACTACCGCTCTTTTTTTATCAGAAGCGGTAAGGACAGGTATTTTTATTCGGGTTGCTACATTTCTTTTATTGACACTATTAAAATTATATATTAGTTGAAATTTCTGTATTATGAGTGAGATTGCAGTTTTATTGATATTTACAGGGATTGTATTTGTATTTGTATTCGGGATGTGGCTCTTTACATTCCTTTTCGGTCCCAAGGAAAGGACAAGGGTAAAATCGCTCCCGTTTGAGTGCGGTATGGAACCGGTTGGGCCGAACAGAACCCGTTTCCCTGTGCAGTATTATCTCTATGCAATCCTCCTTGTTATATTTGATGTGGAGGTGGTCTTTCTATTTCCACTTGCACTGATTTTCAGAGAAAACTCTCTTCTGATTTATGTCGCTATGGCGGTTTTTCTTGTTTCGGCGTTTTTGGGATATGTGTATGTTTATAAAAGAGGCGGATTTGATTTCGAGGAATAACGATGGGTGAGGAAGAACTCTTAAAAGGCGCTGTAATTACCTCGAGGCTCGATGAGTCGATAAAGTTCTTTGATAAGGTACTTAACTGGGCAAGAAAGTACTCGCTTTTTCAGTATCCGTTTGCAACTGCCTGCTGCGCTATGGAATATATGACTACTATGGGTCCAAGGTATGACTTGGGCAGATTCGGGGCAGAAGTTCCGAGATTCTCTCCTCGGCAGAGTGATTTATTATGGGTTGTCGGCACAGTCAGTCACAAGCTCGCACCGGTGCTTTTGAGGGTTTACGAACAGATGTGTGAGCCGAAATGGGTTATCTCCTATGGTGTATGTGCTTCATCAGGTGGTTTCTACAATAATTATGCAACAGTTCAGGGTATAGATTCTGTTATCCCGGTCGATGTATATATTCCGGGCTGTCCTCCCAGACCCGAACAGGTGCTGGATGCCTTAATGCTCCTACAGAAGAAGATAGACAGCGGAGAAGCAAAATGGCGGTTATCGGGGAAGAAGAGAGATGAATAGAGAGGTTATAGAAAAGATAAGAGGGAGTTTTTCGTCAGAGATTATATCCTTTTATGAAGATAGGGATATGCCGGAATTTATTGTCAAGAGAGATGCACTACTGAGATTCGTGAAGTTTCTGAAGGAAGAATCCGATATTAAAATGGAGCAACTCACTGATATTACAGCCGTTGACTGGTATAAGAAGAAGGAGGAGAGATTCGAGGTAGTCTATCATTTTTATTCATATTCCTTAAATCACAGGCTGAGAGTAAAGGTGAATCTGAGAGAGGACGATGTAAAGATTCCGAGCATCACCGATATTTTCAAAGGGGCAAACTGGTTCGAGAGGGAGTGTTACGATATGTACGGGATAATCTTTCTGAATCATCCCGATTTGCGAAGGATACTTCTCTATCCGGAATTTGTGGGACATCCCTTGCGGAAGGATTATCCTATTGATAGAAGGCAGCCGCTCGTAAAACTCAGAAGGACGGAGGAGAGGCGTGAGCGACCTTAAAGAGAGAGTGCAGGAAATAACTATTAATATGGGACCGTCGCATCCCGCAATGCATGGGACCATAAGGCTGCTTGTCACTCTTGATGGTGAAAAGGTAGTGAAGTGTGATACCCAGATAGGTTATCTTCACAGGGCATTCGAGAAGATGTGTGAGGCCAATGTATGGCAGGCAAACTTCCCTTATACCGATAGGCTGAATTATGTAAGTCCGCTTATGAACAATGTCGGGTATGCACAGGCTGTTGAAAAGCTTATCGGAATTGAGATACCTGAGAGGACAAAGTATATCAGGACACTGCTCTGTGAACTCTCGAGGGTAGCAGACCATCTGACCTGTATTGCCGCAGCTTCTATGGAACTGGGTGCCTTTACAGTATTCCTCTATTGTATGGAGGGAAGGGACCTGATATGGGACAGAATCGAGGAACTTACAGGTGCAAGGGTTACGCCCGCTTATGTCCGTATCGGCGGGCTTGCAAGAGACCTGCCGGATGGTTTCAATGAGAGAGTCATATCAATTCTGCCGAGAATCGAGAAGGTTATCTCGGATATAGATGAACTTCTGACAAATAACCCGATATTTATAGACCGTACAAGAAATACAGGTGTTATTAGTGCAGATGATGCGATAGAACTTGGATTTACGGGTCCCTGTCTGAGGTCCACAGGAGTAAAACACGACCTGAGAAAGAAGCAACCGTACCTGATCTACGACAGATTCGATTTTGATGTACCTGTTGGGACAAATGGTGACAATTACGACAGATATATGGTCAGAATGGAGGAGATGAGGCAGTCGATAAGGATTATCAGACAGGTTATAAAGGATATACCTCGGGGTAAAATCAATATTGACAATACGATGTATATTTTGCCGCAGAAGGACGAGGTTTACAAGACCATCGAGGGGGTAGTCAATCACTTCAAACTCATTATGGACGGTATTCAGGTGCCTGCGGGTGAGGTATATGATGCCACAGAGGCGGCGAACGGCGAACTTGGTTTTTATCTCGTATCAGACGGGGGAGGCAAACCTGTAAAGTGCCGCGTAAGATCGCCTTCTTTTGCACTGATGCAGGGTCTGGAGAAGATGGTGGTAGGCTCATATCTGGCTGATATCATTCCGACGTTTGGTTCAATCAATATGATAGGCGGGGAGTGTGACAGGTAATGGCTCTTTGCAATATTAAAATAAACGGCAAGCCACTTTCTGTCGAAGAAGGCACTAACCTTATAGAGGCGGCAAAGCTACTTAATATTGAGATTCCGCATTTTTGCTATCACAGGCATCTCTCAGTTGCCGCAAACTGCCGTATGTGTCTTGTTGAGGTAAAGAATAGCCCCAAGCTCGTGCCTGCCTGTCAGACAAAGGTCTCAGATGGGATGGAGGTCTTTACGGATACGGAGAGAGTCAAAAGGGCACAGGCGGCAATAATGGAGTTTCTGTTTATCAATCATCCTGTGGATTGCCCGATTTGCGACCAGGCCGGTGAGTGCTATCTGCAGGAATATTATATGAAATTCGACAAGACACTCAGCCGTTACAAAGAAGAAAAGAATAAGAAGCGAAAGGCATATCTCATCGGTCCAAGAGTTATCTATGATGCCGAGAGATGTATTCTCTGTACCCGTTGTATAAGATTTATGGAAGAGGTTATAAAAAGACCTGTTTTGGGTATAAAATACAGAGGTGATAAAGGCTATATTACGACTTTTAAGGATGAGACCTTTGACGACCCGTATTCGGTAAATACGGCAGATATCTGCCCTGTGGGTGCCCTCACGAGCGCGGATTTCAGGTTCAGGGTGAGAGTCTGGGAGCTCACAGAGACTGATAGTATCTGCTGGGGATGTTCAAAGAACTGCTCGGTAAAGGTGTGCCACAAAAATAACATAGTTTATCGATTTCTCCCCCGCACAAACGAGAACGTAAACAGATTCTTCATCTGTGACGAAGGGAGGCTGAGCTACAAGCTTATTCATACTGACAGGCTGAATTATGCACTGCGAAGAGGTAATCAGATAGATTCAGAGAGCGCCCAGTCCTTTATCTCGGAGATTGTAGCGAGTGATTCGCAGAATATCTCTCTGGTTGTATCTCCTTCGGTAAATAATGAATCTCTGTATCTCATCGGACGTCTTGCAAGGGATGTACTGAAAAATAGTAATATCTATTTTGTGCAGGCTGAGACTTGGGAAGAGGACGGGATACTAAAGAGCCGCATCAGGGATTATAATTATTTCGGGTTTGTGAGAGTAATGAAGAGTCTGGGACTAAATATTGCAGAGTTAAAGACCGATTTGCAGCTCAAAAAGACCGTTCTCCTCTTCGGTGCAAATATGAGGGATGAATACAAAAACATTCTCAGGCAAAAGAGGGTTATAGTTTTCGATACCCATACAGACGATTTTGTGAGGTCTGCAGAGATAGCAGTTCCGGTTACATCCTTATATGAAGATGATGGGACAGTAATTAATTCGGACGGTATTCTGCAGAGATACAAAAGGGCAGTTGAATCTGAATCCTTGGCTATGGTATATTATCTGAGAAATCTGCTCTCGGATCTGGATGATGAATATTTATTCGAGAATGAGGAGTCTGTCTTCGATAATTTTCTTTCACCTCTTCTGGGTATCAGAGATATGAAATTTGCAGGCATTCCACCTGAGGGTATCAGATTATGATTCCGGTTCTGATTGAAATTCTGAAAGTCGCGCTCTTTCTGGCAGTTGCCCTGACCGCCGGAGCGATACTCTCTTGGGTGGAAAGAAGAATGTCGGGTTTTATTCAGGACAGGCTTGGACCAAACAGGGCAAATATAGTTCTCTTTGGCAGAAATATCACCTTAGGAGGACTCTTACATCCAGTTGCAGATGGTCTTAAGATGCTCTTTAAGGAAGACTTTATTCCGGAGGGTGCAAACAGACTTCTCTTTGTACTTGCACCATTTCTGGCGATGTTCTTTGTACTGATGGGTTTTGCCTCGCTTCCCGTTGCAGAGAGCATAAATATAGCGGGCTATGATATCAGATTTCACTTCTTCGATTTCAATGTAGGGATGCTCTTCCTCTTTGCTGTCTCCTCTCTCTCGATATTCGGAGCAATACTCGGCGGATACAGTTCTAACAACAAGTGGGCTCTTCTGGGCGGAGTCAGGGCTGCAGCACAGCTCATCAGCTACGAAACTGTTATCGGACTCGTCCTTTTGTCTGTGGCACTTGCATTCAATACACTCTCGGTTACAGAGATACTGCAAAAGCAGGACTCAGTACTCTTCGGATTTTTGCCGGGCTGGGGAATCTTTGTCCAGCCTCTCTCGTTCGTTCTGCTCTTTATTGCACTCCTTGCAGAGGGCAAGAGGGCACCATTCGATATACCTGAGGGTGAGTCCGAGATTATCGGTTACTTTGTTGAATATTCGGGTCTGAAGTTTGCTATGTTCTTTTTATCTGAATTTATTGAGGTTGTTTTCATTGGCGCTGTTGTTACACTCTTGTTTTTAGGCGGATATCACATTCCATACCTCTCATCGGAAAACTATTTTCTGGCAACACCTTATGTCTTCTTTGTCGCCGGAATTCTTCCTCTCTTTCTTTCATACTTTGCATTGAGGTATCACAAGTCTGCCTCATTCTTTGTAATTCTGTTTTTCTCGGGTGTCGCACTGGTCTTTTTCGGAGTGGTATCGTTTATTCTCCCGCAGGGTTCTGTCTTTTCGGATATTCTGGTAAGGGCTTCGCAGATACTGGTTTTCTGTATGAAGACGGGCATAGTCGTATTTATTCTTTTTATGATAAGATGGACACTTCCGAGATACAGATTTGACCAGTTGCTTAGAATCGGTTGGGAGAGGCTGGTTCCTCTCTCGATTCTGAATATTTTACTGACAGGGCTTTTTCTCTTATGAACGGATTTTTGGGTATATTAAAAGGACTTAAGGTTACATTCTCACACTTTCTGACAAATCTTTTGTACGGGAAGAAGGGGAATATAGTAACTGTGGAATATCCCGACGAAAGACTGAAATACGGGCCCAATTTCAGGGGTGTTCACAGGCTTTTGAAGAGAGAGGACGGGACACCAAGGTGTGTTGCCTGCTATATGTGTCAGACGATATGCCCTGCGCTCTGTATAAAGATAACTGCTGCTGAGAGACCGGGCGGGCATCCGCTCGAAAAGATGCCTTCCGAATTTATTATCGATGAACTCAGATGTGTTGTATGCGGGCTCTGTGTCGAGGCCTGCCCTGAGGATGCAATAAGGATGGATTCGGGAATTCATATGCCTCCTCATACCGACAGGCAGGATTTTATATTGAATTCAAAGATATTGCATTCCGTAAAAGGGTATCAGGAAAGAGAATGAAAAGATATCTTTTTGGTGCTCTTCTTATTCTCCTGATTATATCTGTTGTTCTGTTTTTGCTGACAAGGGATACAGGCAGGGAGGAAAACAGGGAGAGAGAGAATCAGAGACCGCAGGCAGTGCACAGAGACAAAAAGTTTTCGGAAGAGGAGAAGGAGAGGCTCGAAAAACTCGGAATAGCCGTTAAGAATATCAAGAGACTCCCCTTCATAATCCAGAAAGAGGGACAGAAGACAGATGAGTCTGAGGATAAAGGGACGCTCATCGGTGTTGTCACAGACAGTGATAATAAGCCGCTTAAGGGTTGTGTTGTCACCCTTAAGGGAGAGAACGAGCCTTTTACCTCGGCAAGAAGAACGGATATGAGCGGTAAGTTCTTTTTTGAGAGAATAAAATCGGGTAATTACAGACTTGTGGTGCACTGTCAGGACGGAAAGGCCGAAAGAGACGGAGTACTTGTACAGAAGGATAAGGTAAACAATATTGAGATTACCCTTGAGAAGAAGGAGATGGTCTCCACATCCGTAATATCAGGGAATATTATAGATTTTGCAACACGGAGTCCGGTAGAGGGTGCGGGAGTAGCTTTTGCGGGAAAAAACGAGAATAGTTCGGAGATTACAACCGACAGTCTCGGCAGATTTTCACTCAATGCTACCTCTAATCAGAAGGGAAGGCTGATTATACAGAAGGAAGGTTATGTAAGAAAGAGTATTGAAATAGATGTGAGAGAAAAGGAGATAAGTCTCAATAACATTTTGCTTGTTAAGGGAAATATCAGTAATGAAGGACAGAAATATCAGGGAATCGGTGCAGCACTTATTGAGAAAAACAATGAATTTGTAGTTACGAATATATTCGAAAATACGCCGGCAGAGAAGGCAGGACTTCAGAAGAATGACAGGATTTATCAGATAAACGGGATGGATGTCGGTTCGCTCAGACTCGATGAAGTAATTGCACTAATCAGGGGAGATGAGAGGACAAATGTAATCCTTACGATAAAGCGGGGAGAGGATACAAAATATATTCAGATTGTAAGAGATACAATAGAGATTAAATAGTCCACAGTCGACAGCCCACGGTCCACAGAAAGATTAGTGCTGAAGAGCTGAAGGCGATAGTACTTCCAAGGTCGCTGAGTAACGGAGTGTACCGAAGCAACAGACGATAGAGGATAGTCTGCAGAGTAAGTCCATAGTTAATAGTGCACAGAAAGATTTTCGGTTTGGAATTTATAGTTTCGTGGTTTTTATGTTTTTGTAGAGGAATAAAGATTTATGCCCTTTAAAAGTTTCGATAAGACTGTGTAAATTTCCGTTATTTCATTTTTCAGTTCAATCTCATTCAATTATTGAGCATCCGCAGCCTGAGGAGTCTTCCTGCTGTCTCTTTAAGACATCTGTGGTAAGGGCATCTTTGGCAATATGTGTGTTGTCAGTAAGTATATCGCTGTTTTCTTTTATGTCTGTTGCGGTAGAATCCTCTGTGGTTTCATTTGTATCTGAGATGGCGATATCTTCAATTGTATCTGTCCCGGCATCTGTCTCAGGGATATCATACGCTGTTGCATCCTCTTCCTCGAGAACCGTGATGTTGATGCTTGTAGTTCCTATCCTCTTCTGGTTTTCGTCGAAGGCGTCTGCAATAATCTTCCGGTTTCCCAGCACATTGAATTTGTAGTTGACCTCGAAATCGGAATTTCTGTCCGAAGATGTGGCGAATTTATAGATATCTGCCGTATAGATTACTGATTTTACGCTGTCAGGTGTGCTGACTTTGAATGTTACAGGGTTGTGAATTACTTCACCGTCTTTTGGTGTGATAAAGGTGATATTTACACAATCTGCATCGCAACTTGAGAAATTTTCGTTACCGTTACATTCACCGTCTCCGCATTTTGGCTCTGGCAGAACCTTTATCTTTATAGAGACGGCACCGGTTCTCTTCCCGGTGCTGTTAAAACCCTCTGCAAGGATATTTCTATCTCCAAGGTTATTAAAGGTGTATTCAGTTGCAAAATATGTCTCGGGTTTAGTTGATGTACCAAAGAGATATCCGTCGGCGTAGTAATTGACCTTTACTATGTTCGAATCAGCCTCGATCTTGAACAGGACCGGATTTCTGAGTTCCTCGCCATCCTTTGGTGTAATAAAGTCCATCATAAGGCAGTCCGACGGGCAGTTCTGATATGTCTCCTTCTCCCCGCAGTATGAATCACCGCAAACATCTTCATAGAGATATGTAAGCTTTTTTAATTCATCGAGCGTTCCGTCGAAGATATTCCTGTCAACGTTTCCGCTTATACCTGCGACGGTTCCGCTGCTTGTCCACTGCCAGAATGTCCATTTTGTCCAGGGGTCGGGTGTGGTAGGACAGAATGATGTGTCCTGATAGTCGTGATACCATGCGAGCCACAGCAGATACTCTCCGAAAGCCGTGCTCTTTACATTATCCTTCCAGAAGTAATAACCGGTGTAGATTATCGGTTTTACACCGAGTTTGAATTCGATATGGTTAATCCACTTGCCGACCTGAGTAGAAACCTCCGACGGGGTAAGATTACCCGTGTTTTCGACATCGATTACGGGAGGGAGGTCTCCCTTCTCGAGTGGTCCCATCTTGTCAAGGAGGAGTTGCGCCTGCGAAACGGCGTCCAGATTCGGCCTGAAGAACTGATAGGCTCCTCTGATTATTCCTGCACTCTTTGCACCGCTCCAGTTCTGGGGAAATTTACTGTCGATATAATTGAGACCGTCACTGACTCTGATAAAGGCAAATTTATGTCCCTCCTGAGCAACCTTGTTCCAGTCTATTGTCCCCTGATAATAAGATACATCAATCCCGTGAACGATCTTATTCCTGTCTGTTATGCAGGATTTTACCTCGAACGGGAGCTGATTGTAGAGCCTCTCCTCGGGTGATTCTGTCCCGCAGGAGTAAGCAATAAGCAGCAGACTTACAAGAAGGAAGAAAAGTGCAAAAAATCTTGATGACATATTTACCTCACCCATAAGGTACGAACCTATTTATACATTTACAGGCGATATAATGTCAAACTGAAATTATCTCAACCACTGGTGCCAGGCATAATAAGCAAAAATCAACACATTTTTGCCTCTCTTCCCACTTTCCTTTCACTTCCCTTTGCTTTTACTTACTAATCCCTCTCTTATTGTCCCAAACTTGTCCAAATTTTTTACAGAAAATTAGTAAGCT
>DYEF01000016.1 GCA_020725805.1 Bdellovibrio sp. | reverse complement strand
GAGCGAGATGAGGATAGCGTGTGACGGGGTGAATTACAGCAGCTGGGTGGCATACAATAGCAGTTATAACTGCACGTTGTCGTCCGGGGACGGGACTAAGACAGTGAGAGGAGAGTTCAGGGATGCGGCATTGAACGTCTTGACCGGAGTCAATGATACTATCGTACTCGACACAACTGCACCGACAGGTCCGGCTATACTGATAACCGGATACCGTAAGGATCCTGCAACAGGGAATGATGTAAATGATACGAATGTTACTTATAAGACGGATACTGTACTTACACTGAGCGCGACAGGGGCGACGATGGTGGCAGTGAGCAATGACAGCGTAATGGACTGTGCGACGGCGACATATTTTGCGGTGACATTTACCGGGAGTCCTCCGAGTGCCACGATAAGCAATTATCAGCTGAATGGCGGAACCGGCACGAAGACTGTCTATGCGTGTTTCAAGGACGATGCGGGTAATTACACATCGAGGGTGAGTGACACGATAGATCTGGACCAGAGCAGTCCGTATGGGTTGAGTTTTGCAGTAAGCGGAGGAGCGACATATACAACGGGTACGACAGTAAACCTGAGTTCTGTAAGTGTGACTGATAACCGGGATACTGCGGCGAATATGTACATAAAGTTCAGCAACTGTGCTGATTTTGGTTCTAGCGGATGTAATACGACGGGCTGGATAAATCCTGTACCTTCGACGTATAATAACTGGACTTTGACAAGCGGAGAAGGGCAGAAGTATGTTTTTGCGAAGGTGAGGGACTATGCAGGGAACGAGAGCAGTATGGCGTATGATGACATATTCTACGACAGTGCAAATCCGGTGGCATATTATCTGACGATAAACAACGATGCGGTATATACGACGACTCTGACGGTGAATTTACAGATGAGTGCGTATGACAGCGGGAGCGGATTATCTGAGGTAAAGATATTTAACAACAGTGACTGCAGCGGGTCACCTGCGGCTACACAGCCTTATAGTACGAGTATATCGAGCTGGAACTTAGCTGCGGGAGGAAACGGCGGGAGGAGTGTGTGTGTGAAGTTTGTGGACAAGGCGGGCAGGGAGTCTTCGGCGATAACGGATTCGATAGTGTATGACAATGTGGCGCCGGGTGGATGCAGTATAAGTCTTGGGAGCGGAGTAAGTAATCCGACTAATACGAGGACGATAGGGCTGAACATATCGGCGACTGATGCGAACAGTTATGTAGACAGGATGATGATATCGGAGAGCAGCACGTTTACAGGTGCGCAGTGGGAGAGTTATGCTACGAACAAGGTATGGACATTATCAACAGGAGACGGGAGCAAGACGATATACGTGAAGTTTAAGGACATAGCTGGTAATGAGAATGCGACTTCCTGCGCGAGTGTGAGTATAACGCTGGATACAACGGCACCGGTTGGGAGTTTTGATATAAACAACGGAGCGGAGTATTCACTGAACAAGACGGTAAGTCTAACGAATATAAGTGCGAGCGACAATCTGGGCGGGGCAGTAGAGATGAGGATAAGCAACTGTTTTGATTTTGGCTCAAGCGGTTGTAATACTACGGGCTGGATGGATGTAAGCACGCCATATTCATGGACACTGCTTGGTGGAGACGGGGTAAGGTATGCATATATGAAGTTCAGGGATAATGCACAGAACGAGTCGTCAGTGGTGACGAGGTCTATAGTGGTGGACACGATGGTACCCACAACACCGACGGTTTTAATAAACAACGGGGACGAGTTTACGAATACGGACACAGTTACGCTGACGATAACGTCTGGGGACGGGTTATCCGGGGTGAAGGATATGTACATAAGCCGGAACGGGTTATTCAATGACGGGAGCTGGGAGACTTATTCAACGACAAAGAGCTGGGACATAAACGGGAGTGCATCGAATATAAGCGAGGTTAGGAGTGTATATGTCAGGGTTAGGGATGTGGCGGGGAATGTAAGCGGGACGGGGAGTGATGATATAAAGGTTGACTTTGACAATCCGGCATTGACATCGATAGTGATAAACAGCGGGAATCCAGCGACGACGAATACGACGGGAGTGCAGATATACTTTACTGCGAGCGATGTATCACCCGGGAGTATCCGTTATATGATGGTATCCGAGGATGCGGCGTTCTCGGGAGCGACGTGGCTGAGCTACACGAATCCTTACTCGTACACACTGAGTTCCGCCAACGGTACGAAGACGGTCTATGCGAAGATAAAGGACGGCTCGGGGAGGGAGAGCCTTACAAGGAGTGATACGATAATTCTGGACAACATTAGACCTACACCGCTATCGCTTCAGATATATGACAGCACCTGCACTGTGCCAATCCAGTATACAAAGGAGCAGTCTGTCTGTGTAAGACTGACAGCGGAAGATAATGTCTCCGTGGGTTTGGATTTTCTGGCTGCTCTGAGCAATACATCAAGTCTGACCTGCAGTACTGCTACATATTCATATAATTTCTCCGGATGCTCTTCATCTCCCTGTACGAAGGATTTCGGCTGGACCCTTACATCCGGAAGCGGATATAAATATGTAAGTGCCTGTGTTAAGGACCAGACGGGGAATATCAGCAGTTATTCTATAAGTAACGGGGTGACTCTGTATCTGGACAATACACCGCCGACTACTCCGGCAAATATTGCAGTCACAGCCAAGAGCCGCGCTGCAGTGGTGAGCTGGACAGCATCAACTGACAGCGGGACAGGCGTAAAGAATTATATAGTGGAATACAGCAATGACGGAGGTTCAACCTGGACCACACTTACAGTAGACGGAACTCAGACCAATCTTACCATTACAGGACTGACAAACGGTATGCTCTATTCATTCAGGGTGAAGGCTGTGGATTATGCGGATAATGAAAGCGGTTATAAACAACGTAATAATGTACTGATTGGATTTGCAAGGGCGAATGTTTCGGTACCTGAATATGTCTCTGAAAGGATATACTTCCCGACTGTATCGTATGTGGAGGGAGATCTGTTTATTGCCGGACAGGGCGTCAAATATGGATACAGCGGAAGCTCATTCGAGATATATAAGTGTCCTGTTGATACGAAGGATTGTAAACAGGATGAGAACTGGGAAAAGACCCAGATTGATCTGGGAATTTCAACAACCGTTGCCAGTAAGAGCAAAATTATTTCAGACGGGTCTAATTATTATATGCCGTTTATGGGAGTAGCCTGTTTCCTGTGGCCATGTTCTTACTATGTTAATTATTACAAGTGTTCCAGAAGTACAAATTGTATGAATGCTTCGAACTGGAGTGCTTATAATATTGAGCCATCTACCAGCAGTGTGACGATATACTCCAACAGCAATCCTATGATTACTGATGGCAAGAGACTTTATTTTGCGTACTTCTATGGTAATACCCCGCGTATTTCAAGTTGTTCGTTAACTTCAGACTGTACAAATACTGCAAACTGGTCAAAGGCTGACCTGCCAACAGCAGGTGATGTAAGCAATGATACAACATTGTCGATTGTAGCCAGTGATTCGAGGGTATGGGTTGCCTATTTTGGTGCACCAGCAGGCGGAAATACGCCTCTGATCATTTCTTATTGCGATTCTTATTCCAATTGCGACACAACCAGTGACTGGGCGAGTTATACTTTGTACAACAGCTATTCGAATAAATATCTCGATATGTTCAGCTCCGGCAAGACTCTGTATCTGACCTGGTCATATCAGAACGGGGCTGACTACGCCCAGAAGGTTGCAAAGTGCAATACAGCACTTGGTTGTGATGCAGTGGGTGACTGGTCAATCGGAAATGCGCAGGATAATCTTCTTACTTATAGTTATCTTTCAAGGATAGCATATTCGAACAAGAGGTTGTATATTGCGGCAGCGGTTGCAAATACGGGTTCGCTTTACTATTTTAGTTGCTTCGACCCTGATAATAATGACTGTATGAATGAAAACAACTGGGTAAGAACAGAACTGAATGAATATCAGGAAAATATTGCCTTTCCGGAGATTGCGGTATTTGATTCCAATGTTGCGATCAGCATCGATGCACCGTTATTTGATAAGGCAAGAATTCTCCTGCCATCTTTGACATCGCCAGTCAGTGCCGTTGCAGGACCTAGCAAAGACTCCATGACCTATTCCTGGAATCCCCTTGATTTTGTGGACGGATATACCTGTATGTATGACAATGATTCCTATACTGTCTGGGATAATCAGATATTTGTATCTGACCCCGGTTTTACAAGGTATAATGTAAGCCTTTCCGATACAAACCCGTATTATACCTCTCTTGTAAGTGTCAAAGGTGACGAAATCAGTGATGACTCTCCACCTGTGCAGGTAACTCCATTTACTCAGGGAAGGACGGGTGTGCTGAATGTTCAGGTACAGGACAATTTTGCTTTATATGCATCAACTGTTGCAAATAATACCCTTTATGTCACTTATGTGTATAACGATGACCTGTATTTCAAATACTGCCCGTTGTCATATGATTGCGGAAAAACCGCAAACTGGACTCCGGCAATTCTGGTACATAATCTTGCGGCTGCAATACGAACTCCGCAGATTGTTGTGACCTCGACTATTGCATATATTTCATATTTCGATAC
Source organism: Bdellovibrio sp. (assembly GCA_020725805.1). Classification (GTDB taxonomy): domain Bacteria; phylum Myxococcota; class SpSt-1050; order SpSt-1050; family SpSt-1050; genus SpSt-1050. The sequence continues at coordinate 61,240 of DYEF01000016.1, read as the reverse complement.
AAGCAATAATCTCAGGATTGCAATGTGTAATCTGTCGACCGGCTGTGATACAAATGCTGACTGGCCGGATGCTGCAAAACTTATAATATCTTCATCAGGTGTTGAGCCTTCAATGGCTTTTGCCAATAACAGGATTGCAATTGCTGCAAAAGATACCAGTGGTCAGGTAAGATTCCATTATTGTTATTCCTCGTCTGACTGCACAAATATTGCAAACTGGACAAGAGATGTGGTCATCAGTTCAGATACCGAAACATCGGGTGCTCCTTCTCTCGGTGCAAGCTTCGGTGCGTTTTACATACTCAAGAAAGTTGGCAGTAACCTGAAAAAGTACTATTGTAGTTATTCTTCCGGTTGTGAATCGACGGCTGACTGGTATTCGATGAATCTTGTAACCGCAAGTGCAAGTTATAAGATTGGTTCATACAGAAATATGGCGGCACGGGATACTGGTGCTTATTATCAGTATGCAACGGCAGTGATTGATAATATTCTTAAAGTAGGTATATGTCCCGTTAACTCGACAACTTACTGTCATTACTTGTCAAACTGGGAGTTCGTGGATTTGCAGAATATCAGCAGTTACTGGGGGACCGATTATCAGGTCGACCTGTCTGTAACAGGCAGGAAGATATATGTAACATACATATCGAGTAACGAAATGAAAATTGCAAGATGTGATTTGACAAAGACCAACTGCTACAACCGCGACAACTGGAAGATAGCGAGTATCTATAAGGATCCTGCTTTAAAGGCCTCTTCTGCAAACGAGGTAAATCTCTTTATTGATCCGTCAAGCAATATCATTTACCAGTCCTATGTGCTGTCGAACACCTTATACTTCCTGTATGGCGGCAAAATTGAGCCTGAATGGTAATGATTTATCTTTTGACATAACGGATTATTTAGTATATAAGGCCTGCGGTTTTTCTTAAGGTTTGCCTATGCTTAAATTTAAATTATGGTTTCTCATCCCGTTTATAATGATTGCAACTGTCTTCTGTTTTGCCCTTTTTATATTCTACGGGTCATATAAGATGGTGCTCGAAAACAGTAAGACCGAACTTCTGGGCGCAACCGGAAGATTAAATGAGGTGTTCGACAACTTCAGGCTCTCAAACAGACTCAAGGCTGTAAATATCGCCAATCAGATAAGCATTGTTCAGGATGAGATGAAGAAGAAGAAGATAACAAATCTGAAGGGACAGATTGACAAACTTAAAATGCATTCGGTTATTGTTGGTAAACTCGAACTGAATTTCAATCCCAAGACGGAGTATATACTTGCCTATTATGACATTGCGGATAAGGCATTGATATCGCTGGTTGAGGATGAGATTCTGAATATTATCATCTCTTCCGAGCTATTCTCCAAAGTTAAGGAAAACAATATCTCCTGTGACATTTTTACACACAAAAACAAGATCTATATTATCTCGCTCGCCCCTGTCTTTATGGATAACGCCGTTGCAGGTTCGGTCATTGTGGTTAAGGTTATCGATGATTCTCTAGCATTCAGTATCAGGGATGTAACATCGTTTGATATCAGTATCTTTTCACAGGATAACCTCATCGGATCTACATTCAGGCAGACTGCTCCCGAGGTGCTTGTGGATATACTCCAGGCAAAAGACAAGGTGCTTCTGCACGGGAGACTGAAGGGGAAGGAGAGTCCGTATTTCCCATCGGACATACCGGCTATGATTACTGTCTTTCAGGACTTCGTACCGGGAAAAGATATAAAAATGGCAGTTACTTCACAGCTTGCGGGCAGGTTCTCCGAGCTGAAGGATATTCAGTTTGTTGTACTCGTGGTTCTGATAGGGGTTCTGATTATTGGCATAGTCGTATCTTTCAGTATCTCACGGACAATCTATTCCAATGTAAACCTGATAAAGGACGGTCTTCTCCCTGCAATCAAGGGTAATTTTTCTGTCCAGATTCCCGAAAACAGGATACCGTCTCCGTTCGATGAACTTGTGCGGATGATAAATAAACTGCTCTTTGTGGCAAGGGAGAAGGTGGCGACTCCCGCCAAGGCATCGACTATTTTCTCGGATGCAGGTCCGAAGGAAGATATCAGAAGGACTTTTACAGGTGAGATAAAGGTTCCCCAGATAAGCCCAAAGCCGGTTTCACAGGAGATTAAACCAAAGCCTTCAGTTCAGGATTCAAAGCCGGCTGCTATCACCGAGGTAAAGAGTACGAATGGTGGTACGGATATCCCGTCTGCCGTACCAAAACCTATGTCCGGCGAGATATTTGTAGGGAATGAACTTTCTTCCGAGGATGTAGGGGAGCTGATTGAGGATGAAAGGGCGGAAGAGTATAATCCGGAAGCCACAATGGTTGCATCCCTTGAACAGATTGAGGAACTGGACAGGGCCAGACAGGTTGCCAAGGCAACCGACCTCGACGAATTCAGGAAGGTCTTTGATAAATATGTTTCTATGAGGCTTGACAATGGTGAGTCCATAGAAAATCTCAACTTCGATAACTTTCTCGAGAAGATCAAGGCAACAAAGGCAGAACTTATGAAGAACGGCAATTACCGGGATGTAATGATAAAAAACGGCAAGGTTACCCTGAAGGCAAACCCTGTTAAATAGGTAATAATGAATGTTTTAAATAAAATGTTATTTCTTTTTTGACATTTGGATTTTATTTTGTTAAAAGCCCTATATTGTCTTATACTCGAAAGGGGTTTAAGAATGGCCTGCATATTCAGAAAACCTGTTCTTTATTGTATTGTTTTAATTATTATCTGCCCGTCTCTGGTGTCTGCACAGGGAAATCCTTCACAGAATACCACCCCTGCCCAGCCGGTTACCGAGGTTAAGGCAGAACAGGCCGACGACGTGAAGAACTCGGATACAGCTCCCCAGACGGCACCGAAGGCTCAGGTAGGAGATGATGCCAATGTTATGAATGAGGCTTATACCATTCAGATAAAGAATCTCGAGGAGAAGGTAAACGAACTGAAAGAGCGGGTTTTCAGGTCCAAGGCAAGGCTTACACTCTTGCAGGAGACCGTCCTTATGGGCAAGATATCGGGTGCCAAGATAAATATGCTCTTCAACAACCAGATGGGCTCCTCCTTTAAGATTGAGTCCATTTCCTTCTCACTTGACGGAACCCAGATCTTCAGTAAGGTCAATCAGGACGGCTCGCTGGAGAACACAGATATCTTTGAAATACTTCCGTCGTCGAGTATGGTCCCGGGCAATCATACAGTCAGCGTATATCTGGTTTACAGAGGTAACGGATTCGGTCTCTTTTCATATCTGAATCAGTATAAGTTCAAGGTAAAATCCAGTTACACTTTTTATGTCGAGGAAGGTAAAATAACGAAAGTAAAGGTTGTAGCATACGAAAAGGGGAGTCTGACTACTGACCTCAAGGACAGGCCGGCGGTCAGATTTGATGTGGAGATAAAACCGGTAGTTGAAGAGAAGAAGAGTATTCCGGTATCGTCGAAATAAATCTTTGGTGAAACAGGATATGTTATTACGGGTACTGACAATTCTGATAATTCTTCAGACCTTTGCAATGGCTCAGGATAATAGTATACCTTCGAGGCTGGATGCCCTGGAGAAAAGGATGTACTCGCTTGAACAGACAATGAATTTTATTCTCAAGGAGAGTATCATTCCCGAGGAGATGTCGCTGGATATAGAGAGGTTTTCCAAGAGATATGCGAGGGCCGAGACACTCTTTTATCTGCAGGATTATCAGGCAGCCTCGGTGCTCGTTTACGATATAGTGGAAGATCCTGCAAACGAGAAGGAGCCTCAGTACTGGGATGCCGTCAATCTGCTCGCAGAATCCCTTTATAAAATCAAGAATTACTACGGTTCCCGCAATTACTTCAATAAACTGATTAATAAGGGAGACAAGAAGTATTTCTATACAGCCCTGGAGAGGGTCATCCAGATATCTGCTATTACAAACAACTACGAAGGTCTTGAGAAATATTTCGGTATAGTCAAGCAGCTTCCCAACTCGGCCATAACGAGCGGTATATACTTTACACTGGGCAAGACCCTTTACAAGAGGGGAGACCTTTCGAGGGCGGTCGAGATTTTCAATCTTATCGACAGGAATTCGGAATATTATATTAACTCCCGTTTCTATCTGGGTGTGATCGATGTAAAGAAGAAGAATTACGATAATGCGCTTGGGATATTTAAAAATATTCAGACTCTCGAGGCGCAGACTCCGGAGCACAGGGATATAAAGGAGCAGGCCGTACTGGCAATCGGAAGACTTTACTACGAGCTCAACAAGTATCCGGAGGCACTGGATGCATATCAGGGAATCCCGAGGGATTCTGTCCATTTCGAAGAGGCATTGTACGAAATATCATGGATATATGTGAAGTCCGGTGAGTATCAGAAGGCAAAGCAGACACTTGAGATAATGCTGCTTTCCACGAACGAGACACCTGCGCTTCTGAATGCCAAGGCTCTTTACGGTTCGGTAATAATGAAACTCGGCGAATACGGCTCTGCCACGGAGAATTTTCAGGAGATGGTGGACAGATACTATCCCGTCAAGGAACAGCTTCATTCGATTCTGGAAGAGAAGGATAATCCTGTTCAGTACTTCGAGGAACTCCTTCTGAGGGAGCCGGACGGGATGGCGCTGAAGAAGGTTCTGCCGCCTGTGGCTTTCAACTGGGCATCTACAGACAACAAAGTCAAAAAGGCGCTCGGGATAGCCACCGATATAAAAGGCAATGTGACCTCAATCGACGAGATAGTAGTTATGGCAGATGCGATTGAGGCAAAGCTGAAGAGTGCAGATAAGGTTGTAATCTTTCCGTCACTGAGGGATTCGAAGCTCAAGGCGGCGGATATAAAGATTGGTCTTGACGAAATCAGGATGCAGCTTGCAAATGTAAGGACTGAGATTGTCGGCAAATATGTGTCTCCGGAAGAACGCAGGAATCTCGACGAGATAAAGAAGAAGAAGGAGGAACTGAAACAGATTGTGGATTCGCTTCCGAAGGGTGCAAAGGAACTCGAAGAAAAAGAACGTGAGATTGTAAAGAAGATATCGGCAATCGAAAAGGTCATACATCAGCTCACGGTGGCAGTCGAGGGGATGAAGGCACAGCTATTTGCTGTGGAAAAATGGCTCAATGATAACAAAGGCAAACTCGGGAACAAGGAGCAGGAGGAGGATTTTGCAGCGAAGATAAAAACCGAGTGGAACAACGTCAGCGCAATAGAGCAGGATATAGTCTTCTACACCGGCGAGATAAAGAAGGAGAGGGGTAAGATCGGAGCCCTGAGCGTTCTGTCGGAAGACCAGAACAGGAGAGCGGAACTCAAGAAGGTAGAAGATGAAGAGAGAAAGATGCTTGACAATTTCAAGAACAGGCTCTCTCAGGAAGATACAAAACTGCTCAACAGGGTGGATAATCTGATTTCAAGACTCAATCAGTATGATGATGAATTCAGGAAATTCGATTCGAGGATAGATGCGATTGTCGACAAGAAGGTCAAGGCGCTTACAGAGGTAATCGAGAGGGAGAAGAAGAATCTCGAGGATTACAGGAAGATAGCCTCCCAGATGACAGAGGATTCGAAGGAGCTTATCGGGAAGATAGGATACGCAGGTTTCAGGCAGGTCAATAAGCTATTCTCGGACCTTGTGCTGAAGGCAGATGTGGGGCTTGTGGACGTGGCATGGAAGCAGAAGGAAGAGATAGACAAGAAAATCGGTAAGCTGAGAGATGATCAGGATAAGGAGCTGAGGTCTGTTCAGGAAGAGTTTGAATTTGATATCGAGAAGTAGGTTATGGTTTGCTTAAGGTATAAAAGTCTGCTTTTTGTTTTGATTCTGATGGTTTTCTTTTCATCAGGTCTTTTTGCCCAGCAGGAGGAGTGTAAGGATGAGCCTGCAAAGAAGTGTGAACCAGGAAAGGAAGACCCGAAGAAGGATGTGAAGTCAGATAAGAAGGATAATGCTGAGGCAGCCAAAACACAGGAGGTTAAGGCAGAAGACAAAAAGACGGATAATGTCCAGACACAGCCTGCAAAGCCCGAAAGCGAATACGAAAGACTTGTAAAAGAGGTTACTCAGGTTGTAGAGCAGTTCGAAAAGGCAGCCAATGAATATAAGCAGGAGATAGTCACAGTCGTTAAACTCAAGAGAGATACAAAGCGTGAGAGTATCTCCGGTCTTTATGACAAATCCGTTCAGCAGCTCGAGGCCGAGCAGCGGGCGCTGAGAGAGACGGTCATTGCAAGGCTTGAGGAGTTTCTCAGGAAATATCCGAACGACCCGAGATATACGCCGCACGCTATGTTCAGACTTGCCGAACTCTATTTCGAAAAGGCAACTGATGAATACTTTGCAGCAACCGACAACTATGCACAGCTCGAAAAGGATTATGATGACGGTAAGATAAAGGCACTTCCCGAGAAACCGAGGAAGAGACTCGAGAACTGTATCAAGCTGTATCAACGGATAATAGCAGATTTCCCTAAGTATCAGTATATGGATGCGGTATATTATCTCCTAGGCTACGCCCTCTACGAACAGGACGAGAAGAAGGAGGCGGTCGAGGTATTCTACAAACTCGTCAACAATTATCCAAAGAGCAAATTCTATGCCGAAACATATATGCGTATAGGTAACTATTATTTCGACGATGCCGATCCACCCGAGCTTGATAAGGCTATTGAGTCTTACCAAATGGCAATGGCCGACAAGGAGAGCATTTTATATCCGAATGCCCTGTATAAGATGGCCTGGACCTATTACCGTAAGGATGACCTGAAGAAGGCTGTAAATCTCTTTGCCGACCTGATAGAATTTTATGATGCCAAAAAGGGTACTGACATAAAACTCCAGTCAGAGATGAGACCGGAATCCATCAAATATATTGCTATCGCTTTTGCCGATGACCACTGGACAGAATCGGGTGTCGGCAGACTGATCGAGTTTTTCAAACAGCGCAAGAATCCTCCCTATGAGAAGGAAGTTACTCTGGAGATGGGAGATCTCTTATATCAGACTCCGGGACTTGTGCTCGAGGGTAAGTCGAATTTTGCAGCGGCGGTTGAGGCATACAGGCATTACCTGACGCTCGACCCGTATTCACCGCAGGCACCCCTGATTCAGGAGAAGATAATAAACTGTTATCTTATCGGCGAGAAGGACAACGAGGCTGCATCTAAGGAGAGGATGCTGCTCGTTCAGAATTATTCCGAGAATTCGGAGTGGTTCAAGCGCAACAAGGATGACCCGGAGGCGAGGGCGAATGCCAATACTCTCATAGAGAAGGCACTTTATACGGCTGCACTGTATATCCACCAGCAGGCACAGTTTTATAAGAACGCCGGTAAGCAGGAAGAGGCTCTGACTTATTTCAAAAAGGCCGCTGATGCGTATGCCGAATATCTGAGAATGTTCAAAAACTCGAAAGAGGCATACGAGATGAATTATTACTATGCAGATGCCCTCTATTATTCAATGAGATTTCTGGACGCCGCGAGGGAATATGAGAATGTGAGGGATTCACCGGCCGGGACCCAGTACAAGAAGGAATCTGCTATCTATGCCCCTGTCGCATATGAGGATGAAATAAACAGGCTTCTGAAGGAGAAGAAGATAGAGGAGTATCAGACCTGGCAGGCAAAGGATATAAAGGACCCCGCCCAGATAAAGCCTCTGCCGATTGACGAACTCAGGACAAAATATATTGCGGCAATAGAATACGTTATCAAAAACTACCCCGATTACGAGAAGGTTCCCGATTATCAGTTTACCCTCGCACTTGTTTATTACCAGAGATTTCATCTGGATGAGGCAAGGACGAGGCTCGGGTTTATTATCGATAAGTATCCCAAGAGCGAGAGGGCAAAGGTTGCCGCCCGTCTCATTACGCAGACATATCTCGTTTATAAGGACTGGCTGAATCTCGCGAAGGTTACCGAAGACTATCAGAAGCGCGGATTCGGAGATGAAAAATTCAACGAAGAGATGAATATCCTCGAGGGAGGAGCGCTCTTTTCACACGCGATGAACTTGTTTGAGGCAAAGAAATATGAAGAGGCGGCTGCCGAACTGATCAAGTTTGTCAATAAGAAACCGAAGCACGAATATGCCGATAAGGCGTTGCAGAACGCAGCCTATTCGTTCGAGATGTCCCGCAGATTCGAATCGGCCGCCACCGTTTACGAGAGGATATTCAAGGAATATCCTAAGTCATCATTTGCCGACGAAGCACTCTTCAAGGTGGCCTACAATCAGGAGAACGGGTTCAAGTTTGAGGAAGCTATCAACAACTACCTTATGCTCGTGGAAAAGTACCCTGAATCCAAGAATCGCGCACCCGCTCTGTTCAATGCGGCAAATGCTCTTGAGAATCTCCAGAGGTATGAAGAGGCGGCAAAGCAATACGTAAGATTTGCAGAGATGTTTCCGAATCACGAAAAGGCTCCTTTTGCATTCTACAAATCCATAATCGTGTATGAAAAGGCGAAGGATTACAATAACCTGATTAAAACCGCCGAGAGATATATAAGCAAATATTATAAGGATGCCAAGCAGGGAGGGACCATCGTTGAACTCACATTCAAAATCGGTGAGACTTATGAGAAACTAAAGAATCAGAAACTTGCAAAACAGTATTATGACAGGACAATCTCAGAATTCGAAAAGAGGAAACTCCCCGCAGGTAATAACAAACCGGCATATCTTGCCGCCAAGTGTGAATTTATGAAGGCAGAGGAACTCTTTGAGCAGTACGAGAGAATAAAGATAGGAGGGACCCAGAACACCAAGATACTGAAACAGCAGCTCAACGACAAGGCAAAATGGAACCTGAAGGTCGAAGAGGCTTATGCCAATATTGCAAAGTATCTCGTAGGTGAATGGATTCTGGCAGCTATGTACAAAATGGGTTATGCCAAGCAGAGATTTGCCGAATCTTTCTATGAGGCACCGATTCCGAAGGAACTGAAGACCGAAGAAGAGCAGATAGTCTACAAGAGTTCGCTCTCTGAATTTGCCGCACCCATTGAGGAGGCGGCGATTGCCCTTTATGAAAAGGCAAGAAAGAAGGCAATCGAACTGAAGGTGGTAAATGAATGGACCAAAAAGACCCTCGAGAGTCTGAACAAACTCTCTCCCAACAAGTATCCACTTATGAAGGACCCGATAAATCTGATTACCGAGGATTTTGTGGCGGTCAATTCATTTGATGTGATTACAAAGGTTGATATGCTGAGAGACGAGGCCGAGCCGCCTGTCCAGAAGGTGGAGGAAAAGAAGGCGCCGCCGTCCCCGCAACAGGAAAAGGCTCCGGAGGTCAAACAGGCAAAACAGGGTGAGGGTGGGAAGATCGATGCCGAGGAAGAACCCAAGAAACAGCCTGACAAGAAGGAAGAACCAAAGAAGGAAGAGATAAAGAAGGAACCCGGCAAACCCAATGAGACCAAAAAGGATTCGGGCAAGATTGATGAAGAATAGGATTTTATGAGCAGGAAGACGTTTTTCAAATATTTTATTATTCTGGCAGTTATGGTTGCCTTATTCTCCTGCGCAACGGGTAAGAAGAAGGAGGAAGTAGCCGTTCAGCCTGTTCAGGAGGCGGTAAAGGAGGAGATAAAGCCGCAGGAAGAGAAGAAAGAGGAAAAGCAGGAGACACCGGCACAGAAGATAGATGAGGACGAGGCAACGGGACCAGACCTTGAGTCAGTGGGAAAGAAGGTGGAAGACGAGGAGGAGAAGACCGAATACAATCCCACGGCTGTGGGAATATTCAATGAGGCCGTCAAGGTAGCGTATGTAAAGCCCGATGATGCAATCAAGATGTTTGAAGGGGCGGTCAAGACTGACCCCAGATTATACAAAGCATATTACAATATGGCTCTGATTTCCGAGTGGAAAGGCGATTATGCGTCCGCCGAAAAGTACTATCTCGAGGCCTTGAAACTAAAGGAAGATTATTTTATTGCATCTGAAAATCTGATGATGCTCTATCTCAAGATGAACAGGCCTCAGGACGCCGAGAAGTTTATCACACAGCAGATAAACAAATTCAAGAGGTCGAGCAAACTCAAGAATGCCCTTACAATGCTTTATCTCAGGACAAACCGGAACGAAGAGGCCCGCAAGAACGCAATGAAGACCCTTAAGGTGGATGAAAAGAACTCGGAGACTATGGTGCTGCTGGCCCGTACCTATATCAAGGACAAGAAATATGAACTTGCACAGAACATTCTTGACAATGCAAAGGAGATTTCTCCCGACAACGAAAAGATTTATATAGAATATTCCTTTATCTACAAACAGAACAACAACCTGCCTTCCGCAATCGAGATGCTGAAGAAGGCTGTCTCCATAAGGTATGACCTCCCGGAGGTTCACAACAACCTTGGTGTACTGTATTCACAGGCAGAAGATTACAGCGCGGCCATTACCGAATTCAGGATAGCGCTGAGGTATAATTCCAGATATTACGAGGCAAAACTCAATCTGGCAAATGCCTTAAGGGGCGAAAAGCAGTACGAGGAGGCCGAAAAGATATATATGGGGCTTCTCAAGGAAAAGCCCGATATGTACGAAGTCCTCTTCAACCTCGGTATTCTGTATCTGGATATGGACAGGGAGTTTGAAGGGAGAGATACAATACAGAGATATTCCGACGCCATAAAGTATCTCAGGGATTATTCATCCCGTATTGATGAGAATTCGGAAGCCGGGAAGAGGGTTGCAAAGTATATTGCCGAGGCGGAGAAGAAGCTGAAGAACAAGAAGGACGATATTGAGAGAGAGAAGAAGAGGAAACTCAAACAGGAAGAGGAGGCAAAGAAGAAGGCAGAGGCAGAGGCAAAGTATAAGGAGATATTACCCGCTGCCGAAAAGGCCTTTGCTGAGAAGAAGTGGGAAGAGGCCAAAAAGCTCTTTACGGACTGCATTAAACTGCTTCCGGATGACAATCTCGCGCGTGAGAGACTCAAGGCCATAGATGAGAATATTCAGGCGGAGGCTCTGGCAAAGAAGAAGGCTGAAGAGGAGGCAAAGAGGAAGGCGAAGGAAGATGCCAAACTGAGAGCCGCAAACGAAAAGAAGTACAATGCGGTTATTCCGAAGGCTGATGCTGCTTTCAGAAAGAAGGATTATGAGACCGCACAGGCCCTTTATACAGAGGCTCTGAGTTATATACCTGACAGTGAAAAGGCAAAGGAGAGACTGAAAGAGATTGAAGATATACTTAAGACCAGGGCTGAGGAGGAGAAGAAGAGGGTCGAGGAACAGAAGAAGAAGGAACAAGAGGAGCAGAAACGTAAGGCAGAGGAGGCCGCAAAAAAGGCCGAAGAGGAGAAGAAGAGGGCGGAAGAACAGAAGAAAAAAGAGGAGTTAGAGGCGGCAAAGAGAATCGAGGAACAGAAGAAGAAGGAACAAGAGGAGCAGAAACGTAAGGCAGAGGAGGCCGCAAAAAAGGCCGAAGAGGAGAAGAAGAAGGCCGAGGAACAGAAGAAGAAAGAGGCAGAGAAAAAGGCAAAACCATCTGGCGGTAAGATAGAGGATGAGGAGGATGATTCATCAAATAAAAACTTGCCAAAGGCCAATGAATCTGGTAAATTATCACCTGCCAAATCGGGAGAGAAGATTGATGATGAATAGAAAGATTATTCTGACAATCGCAATATTTATCTTATCGGTATTATTTATTGCGTGGGCTCCCGAAGACGGAAAGGCAAAGGGTAAGGAGAAGAAGTCGTCCGGAAGCAAGGTTGAAAAGGTGGTGAGAATAAAGGACGTGGAGATCAAAGGTGAGGTCAAGAAACCGCAGGCAGTCTTCTTTCTGCCAAGGTCAAAGTTTACTATGGACGATATGATTGTTACAGAGTCATTTGTTGAAAACATAACAAATGTGGTCGATAAAGAGTAATCCAAGTTTTTTTAAGGAGGATATTTAGGTATGTTTAGTTCAGTCAAGGCGTTTTTCGAAGAAGGTGGATTTTTTATGTATGTCAACCTGGTCACATCGGTTGCGACTATCTCTATTATTGTCGAGCGAATAATATTCCTCGTCTTCAAGTACAACATTAATGGAGAGGCCTTTATGGAGCAGGTTCAGAAGCTGGTTATGCAGAACCAGATTGACAGGGCAATCAAACTCTGCAATGCGGCTCCTACTGCAGCGCTTCCGAGAGTCATCAGGGCCGGTCTTACAAGAGCCAACAAAAACGAGATCGAGATTCAGTCGGCGGTTGAGGAGGCAATTCTGGACGTCCTTCCGGGTCTCAAAAAGAGGACAGATAATCTTCAGCACATTGCAAACATCGCAACTCTGATCGGACTGCTCGGTACCGTTATGGGTCTTATCCGCGCATTCGGTGCAGTTGCTCTGGCATCGGCAGACCAGAAGGCGATGATTCTTTCAAAAGGTATTTCAGAGGCAATGAATAATACAGCATTCGGACTTTCGATCGCTGTTACCTGCATTATTGCTCACCTCTTCCTCTCCAATACCACAAGGAAGATTATTGACGAACTTGACCAGTATTCCGTAAAACTCATTAATATGCTCTATCTCAGAAACAAGGGAGATATCAATCCTCTGGACAGAACATCTTCACAGCAGTAGTTTCTGAAGGGAGTCTTAAATGGCTAAAAAACCTTCTAAAAAGAGTAACATTGAAAATAATGACCCGAAGGAACTTAACCTGGTTCCTTATCTGGACATTGTTACCAATGTTATTATGTTCCTTCTTCTGACTACCACTGTGACCCAGATGGGTGTCATAAACGTATCTGCACCGAAGTACGGAAGCGGCGCAGCAGGTTCTGGAGGAAAACAGGAGAAACCTCCGCTGAATCTGTCCGTCTTTATCACCGACAAGGGATTTACGATAGCTGCAACAGGCGGGGTTCTTCCGGGTGTGGATTCGAGTGAAGAGGCAAAGGCAAAGGGGCCAACGATACCTAAGGTAAACGACCCCAATAAATGCCTTGCGATGAAGAGGAAGGAATCAGCCCCCTGCTATGATTATGTAGGACTTATCAAAAAGCTTGCAGAGATTAAGAAATTATTCCCGGATGAGACAAAGATAAATCTCTCGGCCGAGGAGAATATCAGATATGAGGTTCTCGTCAATGTTATGGATGCAGCAAGGGAGAACCCGTTCGAGAGAGACGAGAGCAATAACCCTATGCAGATGTTTTATGATGTGGTCTTCGCAGCAGGGCTTTAAATAACAGGAGTTAAATTATGGATTCTGTAAACGAAAAAAACATACCTAAAAACGATACAGAAGAGCTGTCAGGTCCGCCTCCAAGAAAGCAGAAGAAGAGCAGAATAGAAGAACACGAATATCCCCTTAACATCACAGCAATGATGGATATGATGACCATCATTCTCGTTTATCTCCTGAAAAGTTATTCTTCCGACCCTACGAACATAACACCGCAGGGTGACCTTTCAATGCCGTTTTCAACCACGAGACTCAAGCCGGAGGCAGCGGTTCCACTGGCCATTTCCAAGAATTCTATTCTTGTAAATGACAAAGAGGTCTGCAAGATTAATAACGGTAAGGTTGACCCGTCCTGTAAGGAAGGTAAGAGCGAAGAACAGTATATGATTCAGACCCTTTACAGTGCACTGGATTCAGAGAGGCAGAAGCAGGAGGAAATAGCAGCCTATAACTCGGCACAGCAGTTTAAGGGACTTGTTCTGATAATGGGAGACAAGGATATCCCGTTCAGAGTTGTCTCGGAGGTTTTATATACTGCAGGTCAGGCGCAGTTCGGAAATTTTAAGTTTGTTGTATTAAAAAATCCTGAGTAAGAGGGCAGAATATGGCTAACACCCAGAATATAAAGGTTCTGCGAATCGGAATAATACTCAATGGTAAGATTATCAGCGAAAAGATAATTCAGAATCCGGTTGATATTACCATTGGTACGGACAAGAAATGTACATTTTGTATTACAGAATCGCAGAAACTACCCAAAGAGCTTGTTATCTTTACCGCAAAGAACAGACAGTACAGCCTTGTTTTCAGCGACAGACAGACCGGGCAGGTCATTGTAAAGAATGCGGAGTTCAATCTCCAGTCGATAAAGGCACAGAATACCTGCCAGAAGAAAGGTAACAATTACTATTATCCTCTGGATATCGATTCAAAGGGCAGAATTGATATAGAAGATGTAATAGTCCTCTTCCAGTTCATACCGCCTCCGCCGGAGCCGCCCAAACCCCAGATTCCCGAGATAGCAAAGGGGTACTGGCTCAAAAAGATGGATAAACCCTTTATGGCCATCTTTATGGCATCTTTCATACTCCATTTCGGTTTTGTCTTTGGTGTCAGGTATTTTGCGGAACCGCCCAAGGAGCCCACCATCAATGATATCCCTGACAGATTTGTAAAGATGATTATGCCTGAAAAGGAAATCAAGAAGAAGACAGAAAAGACTGATGACGGTGCAGGCAAGGCAGATAAGAAGGCGGAGACGAAGAAGACTGCACAGAAGAGCGGTTCAGGGGACTCAAAACAGGCGGGACAGGCAAAGGGAATGGGAAGACAGACTGCAGAAGAGGTTAAGAATAAGGTTATGGGGACCGGTATTCTCAAGGTAATCGGTTCGCTCAGTGACGGAGAGGGTGATTCTGCTCTTGCCGATGTGCTGAAAGGCGGTGGTAAGGGCGGTAAACTCGAGGATTCGCTCAATCAGATAGGGAGTGTCGGTATTGCCACTGAGGAAGGTCAGGGAACGAGGCTCGGGGCAGGTGGTTCAGGCGGTACAGCCTCAATCGGTGACCTCGCAAATAAGGCAGAGGTCGGGCAGGTCGGCGGCGGAACGGGAGAAAAGATTAAAACCGCATCGATATCAGGTAAGATTACAGGTATAAATCCCGAAGTTGACGGAAAGATGGATCAGGCAAAGATCAATGCTATAATCAAGAGCAAACAGAAGGCATTACAGGACTGCTATGAAAGAGAACTCAGAAAGAACCCGAATCTTGCAGGTAAGATCGTTGTCAGGTTTACCATCGGTGAAGATGGTAAGGTCTCTGACGTACGTATAGAATCAGATACTATGGGTAATCCCGAGGTCTCTGACTGTATACTCTCCAGAATCAGGAGATGGATATTCCCGAAACCTGATGAAGGTTCTGTTACGGTCTCTGTGCCGTTCGTCTTTGTGAAAACTTAATTATGAAGGCAAAATATCTAAAGGAAATCAAAAATCTTCTGGAATCTCCCGCCTTTAAGGAGTGGTGGGGAAAATATAGTGAGAAACAGAAAGAGATAATCAATATCACCTCTGAGATTGATAAGATAATGGCAGAGGAGAACAATCACAGGTTCAATGCCAATCTGGTTCAGAAGAGGGCGCTCGACAGGATTGAAGAGAGTTCTCAGATGGATGCGCTTGCAGCCAAGTGGACAGCCGAGGCAAGCGATATGGATAATAAGTCCTATGAGGCGGTGGCGAGATTCGAAAGTAAGCGTGTGGAGGTTTCGGAACTCTGGTTCAAGGTAGGGGCGCTCGACCACGAACTGGAGACGGTAAGGTCCGAGATCAACACATTGCGTGAAAGGCTTTCTTCGGCCTCCGACAGGCAGGAGGTAATTAATCTCAGAACCACTCTCAAAAACAAGGAACAGACACTCGAGTCGTTGAATAAGGAGTTTGCCAAAATCAGCGAGCTTTATGAGCGGGAGGCCGCCAAGAAGAAGAAGCTCTGGGAAGAAGTTGAAATGATATGGGGTATATCTATCGAATACAATCTGAAAGTCGCAGAGGCACAGGCAAAATCAAAAAAATTCAAGAGAGATGCCGAAAGGCTTTTGAGAGAGAGTAATTATTTTACCAGAAAGGCCATGGAAAAACAGAGTGAACAGGAACAGCTGAATTCGGAGCGCGAGAAGGATGAGAAGTATATTGAGGAGCTTTTGAGACTTGCACGCGAAAAATTCGAGTGTATTGCAGAGGATGAATTCCTGTACTGGCAGCAGAAAGAGAATGCACAGATGATATATTGCGTACCTCTGATAACCGACCTTGACAATTACAATATAGAGATAAGGGCTCTCTGTATTTATCAGGTCGACAGGTCAAAGGGAGTTAGTTTTATTGAACCTCTCGCTGGAGACAGAAAGAAAATCAGCGAAGAAGAGGATTCAAGAATAGATGATTTTTTCCTGAAAGGCAGGAAGGGAATAACACAGGAAACATAGATTTGATTTCTTGTCAGGAGGAGACTGATGGAAAAGTTAGAAATTCTGCAAAAATCTGTTCTTTTTGAAAATCTGTTGCCTGAAGAGTTTGAATATCTTGCCGAGATATCGCAGCTTAAGGAATATAAGGTAGGGGATATCGTTTTCTATGAGGCAGAGCCGGGTAATTCGCTCTATGTGATTATAGAAGGAGAGATAGAAATCCTGAGGAAGGATGCGGAGGGCAAACTCAAACCCATTGCAGTATTGAAATCCGGTGATTTCTTCGGGGAGATGTCTCTGATTGATAAGGAGATGAGAAGTGCCACAGCAAGGGCCAAAACTGATGTGAAGGCACTAGTCCTTACCTCCGAAAACCTGCATTCATTTGCCAAGATTTACAGAAACGGTTTTACGATGGTTGTCATAAATATTGCACGGGTTATGAGCAAGAGACTCAGAGAGACAAACAGTAAATTAGCAGCAAAAATGTAGAATTTTGTAAATCCCTGTTATGCATTCTTCAGACGCACAGAGGGATTTATTGAACAGATAGAGTATGGAAACTGTACTTGAGATAAGAAATCTTTCGAAGACCTTCAGGACAGGGTTCTGGCTGAAAAAGACAACGGCCTTAAAGGATGTCTCTCTGACTGTCAGGGAGAATGAAATATACGGATTTCTGGGACCAAACGGGGCCGGCAAGACTACAACGATAAAGACGATTCTGGGTCTGATATTCCCTGATTCAGGAACTGTCTCTATTATGGGAAAGGATTACACTGATATTTCAACAAGGAAGTATATAGGATATGCTCCCGAACAGCCGTATTTTTACGAGTATCTCTCCGCATATGAGTTTATGAAATTTTACGGGAGTCTGTTCGGGATTCCCTCTTTGGAACTTAAGAGAAGAATACCGATGCTTCTCGATATGGTCGGACTGAGCGGAAAGGAATCGCTGCAGCTCAGGAAGTTTTCGAAAGGTATGCTTCAGCGTATAGGCCTTGCACAGGCACTCATTAATGACCCCAAGTTTCTCATTCTCGATGAACCTATGTCTGGCCTCGACCCTATCGGCAGAAGAGAGATAAGAGACCTTATTCTTGCACTCAAAAAGAGCGGGAAGACAGTCTTTTTCTCGACTCATATCCTGTCTGATGTCGAGATGATTTGTGACAAGGTGGCAATAATCATAAAGGGGGAAATCAGGAAGGAGGCATTGCTCTCCGAACTGCTCTCGATTGACTATACCGATGTAGAGGTAGTTTTCAGGTCAGAGGACAGGTCGGTAAAGGATGAATTAAAGAAATTCGGACTTCTGATAAAGGATATCGAAGACACGAGTTATATTATAATCAACAAGGCCGATATCTCGAAGACGATAGATATGATAAGGGCCTCAAGGGGAGAGATTATATCGGTTGTTCCGAAAAGAAAGACTCTCGAGGATATGTTTATAAGGGAGATAAATTCCTGAGATGAGACTACTATCCATAGCACTTAATACCTTCAAGGAGAGCATAAGAAATAAGATTCTGATAGGTGTGCTTCTCTTCTCTGTGCTAATAATTGTCAGCACAATGGTTCTGGTTCAGCTGACTATAGGACAATGGATGAAGATAACTGTCGATATCGGAATGGGAGCCATATCTCTCTTTGGCAATCTGATGGCAGTCTTTCTGGGGATAAATCTTGTTGCAAAGGAGATTGACAGAAAGACTGTCTATACTATCGTATCAAAACCTATCAAGAGATATGAATTTATTCTGAGCAAGTATATAGGGCTGATTCTGACAATATTCATAAATGTGGTGCTGATGCTGATTATTCTGCTGTTTATCCTGAAATTCTACGTGAAATATGATGTGCCTTATCTCGGAACCGTTCAGGCGTTTTATCTTTTGATACTCGAATTTATGATAATCTCTGCGATAGCAATATTCTTCTCTACATTCTCTACTCCGATTATGAGCGCTGCCTTTTCCATTACGATATGGTTTATAGGACATCTGCTCTCGGACCTGAAGTTCTGGTCAATGAAATCCGAGAATGAGGCATTCAAGGCTCTCATAAATATTGCATATTATCTCCTGCCTGACCTCGAATTATTAAATCTGAAATCGAATATAGTTTATCAGATTACAGCCGATATAAACTACATTATATGGGTCAGTGCGTATGCAATAATGTATTCTGTGGTAATGCTTACAGCCTCTATTCTGATTTTCGAAAAGAGAGATTTTAAGTAATAATATATAAGGAATTTCTGTTTTAATGTTGGATTACTGATAAATCTAACAGAGTCTTGTAAAATAATATAAAGCTACGTGAAACATTTCTATTTGGGTCAACATTAGGTGCCACTAGTTTTGCGAGTTCAATCTTTCTTATGCCAGTCTTAAAGTATCCATGTTTTTGAAATATTTTTTCTAATGCCTCCCAAACCCCTCCTTTAATATTTTCAGGATCTCGAAATTTGGATTTTTTAATAATATCGGGATTCAATTTGGGATATGCTTTACATACTGCCTCCCAATCTCCGATATACCAGGATTCTAATTCCTCTATAATTATTCTAGTAACAACGTTCCATTTTTTGTTGAGTGGTTTACTTTTTGAATAAAGCCCGGATGCACAAACAATCTCTTCTAGTTTTTCTTTCAATTGGAAACAATCTTCATTATCTTTGTCAATAATTATAAAAATAATCATATCTTCCGGCAACCAGTTGGAATATGCTTTCAATCTGCTTGGTAATTTTTTTAACATATCAGGTTTGCCGTTAAATGTGTAAATATTAAATTCAATCTCTTTTGATAAAAAACGCGAGAGAAAAATATTTAAGAATTGTTCAGTTGATCTATCTTCAACGAGAAAGTCAATTTTCATATTTAAGATTTTAAATTTTGTTTGTACTTTAAGTATCCCTCAATCCATAATTCTCCGAGTTTCGCGCCATTATTAATAAAATCCATTATTTTATGTATTTCAGATGCTCTGCGTAAATTAGTAAATCCTTTATCATCTCGCCATAAAATAAAAAGTTCATTTGGTTGAATGGAGTTTATAAAAAAAGGAGAATGAGTTGTAACAAGTAATTGCGTGAGTTCACTTGCACTCCTGCACTCTTCAGCCAGATCTGGTAAAAGTTTATGATAAAGAAAATTCTCTGGTTCTTCAATTCCAATGAATGATGGAGGCTCTGGATCATAAAGAACTATTAAGTAAGCAAGCATCTTTAGAGTACCATCCGATGCAAACTTGGCCAGAATGGGATTGTTAAATGGAGCATCCTTAATCTGCAATAATAATCTTCCGTCGGGCATATTATCAGCTATAACTTTTTCAATGCGGGGTACTCTATTCCGTAGGGTCTCAAAAATTTTATCCAATCGTTTGGGATGTTGTTCAGATAAATACTGAATTACATTTGCTATATTATCCCCTGTTTTTGATAGTCTCTGTTGTGGACCAGCTTCGGGTTGTCCTCTAAAGTTGTCAGCGGATAGATACGATACGTACCAGCCGGTGATAAAATCTCTCAGCGCCGCTACTCTTGGATGTTCAGCAAATTGTCCTAAAGCATTTACCGCTAATAGATCTGTAGATTTTAATGGTATTTCGATTCTTTTATCTTGTTCATCAGGTTTTTCTCCACTGATAGCTTTGCCGATACCTTCCTTATAATCCAAGAATCTGAAAGGTTTTCCCCTCTGACCTCTTCTCCATTGGAGCCATTCTTCCTTTACTACAGGGTTATTGTTTTTTTCGTCGATTGCTAAATGATATGTAATTAGGGGATAATCTGGTTCCTGATATTTTATCTCAATAACTATTGGACCTTCAGCTCCCCTTGTTTTAAGTTCTTTTGCTTTGCCTCTTTTATCCCAGGCCCTTCTTAGGCCGAATTCGAAACTTTCTGAAAGAAATGCAAAAACATCGAATATTGTAGATTTGCCGCTTCCATTCTCACCAATCAGTACAGTTAATGGAGTAAGATTTTCTATTTCAATATGTTTTAATGCTCTGAAATTCTGAACCTTAAGATATTTAATTCTTGCCGGTTTAATTTTAGACAAATTAATGTTTGTTTCCATGCTATCTAAAATAACTTAAACAAAATATCATTATGCTAGGCTATCCTAATAAGTACCGGATATTGAAAGAATAAGTCTATCGTTAAAAATTTCCGGTGTGGTGTTTATTGTGAACGGTTTTGGTTCGACGGGTTTTGAGGGGATAGTGAAGAACTGGTAGAGGCTTGCACCTATGAGTACAGCTGTGATTCCGGTCATCACATGGCCGATTGTGACCATCGATTCACCGTCCTTGACTGCATTGTATTTTGAGTTGATGTCACTCATCAGTACAGAATTTTTATATTCATCGTAGGCACTCGAGGCATCGCCTAATCCTTTGATGTAAAAAACAGTTGCGGCAATACCCGTTGCAATACCGGCTCCCAGAAGTGAAAATCCCCATATTTTCTTGGGTTTGCTTATCTGCCTGTATTCCTCCATACTTGCTTCGTACCGGTCAAGGGCACTCTGATACTTTAATCTCTTCTCTCTGGTCTCCGGGGTCTCTTCGAGAACGATCTTCACATTTCTGTTTTCCTTCGGATTTAGTGTAATGGTAGTCTCTGCATCTACGTATCCCGCTTTGGTTACCTTAATAACGTGTTCTCCTGCGTCGATATCTTTCAGGGCAAGGGGAGTATTACCCATAAACGAACCGTCCAGGTAAACCTCGGCACCTTTTGGTTCTGACTGAATGTTAATATTGCCGGTAGCACCCTGAATTACCTGTGCGTAAATATTGCCGGCCAGCAGAAGAAAAAATATTGTAAAGAGAATATTTTTCATAACAGTAATTCTCCTCCTTATATGTCAATATCCCTGCAGCACCTGAATCCCACATCAGGGTAGCCCTTTGAGGGGTCTTTCCCTTTATCGACGGCAGATTCATCACATTTGAGCTGACTCTCACTGTTGGAATTGAACGAGCCTCCGATTGCGACTCCCTTTCCGTCATCGTCTTCAACCCATTCGTAGAGATTTCCGGACATATCGAAAATGCCTGCATATGTCGAGTCCGGGTCGAATATGTCTATGTACGAATAGGTCCCGGCAGGTATCCCGTTGAGTTCGGATTTTAAGGTGAATGACCTCGACAGCCAGCAGCCCGGTGTTGTCCCTTCTCCGTAGAGTGAACCCGCCGCAGTTGAGACGATCTTTCTCTTGTCGCCTTTGTCACAGCTGTATGATGCCGTATCTGTCGGATTATACTGGTTTTTGGTCTTTGCATAGGTCAGGTCATTGCAGACGCCGGCTATATACTTTTCTGTAACGGGCTCAAGTTTTTCGGCAGAAGTTCTGGTATAGGGAAAAAGATATTCGGTTGAGTATTTACCGTAATCAGGGTCGCTCTTGAGTTTCTTGCTTGTAGGGTCATCGTAGAAACCGCCTTTGCAGGCAGTGAGCCATTCGCTCTTTTTGCAGATTCTTTTGTCGGCCTTTTTACAGAGCTCTTTGGCCCTTTCAAAGGTAATGCAGCTTGCAGGCATAAGGCTCGCCACTGACTTGGATGCCTTGTTCTGGTCGATGCCCGGGGATTCGCTGGAGGCGTCGGAGAGAGAATTTTCGAACTTATCGATCAGATAACCACAGGTATCTCCTCTCGGGATTTTGACCCAGGCCATATCCGAATATTTCTGGAATGTTGACCTGTCAAAGTTGTATTTGTCACTTTTGGGGTCACAAGGATTTATATGTTCATGACCGCAGCTGCTGATAATAAAAAGCGACAAGGCCAAAATCAGAATTATTTTCTTCATTTTTCGCTCCTTACCGTAATAATAAAAGCAAATCCATAATACTTATTACTCAACGGTTTAGTCAAGTAAAATTAACTGTAATTAACAGTCTCGCCCGATTTCAGTACAAAGCCTGCATTGTTATTGTTCAGTATCACTTCCGGGTATATTATGCAGTTTTTGCCGATTATTGTGTCGTCGGGAATTATTGTGTTTTTCCCTATTACTGTTATGCCGCATGAAAGATGACTGGGGAACTGCCTGTTTGCAATATTCTCCCCTTCACCTATACGGCAGTCGGTGCCAATCTGCACATTCTTATCTATGATGCAGTAATCGACAATGCTGCCCGATTCAATTACGGTGTTGGAAAAGATTACGGAATTGGTAACCTTTGCACCTTTCAGTATTCTGACTCCGGGGGAGAGTACCGAATTTTTTACCTCGCCCTCAATTCTGCACCCTTTTGATATAAGAGAGTTTTCCGAAGCGGAATATTCCCCGAAAAACGAGGGAGGTTTATCCCCTATCCTGTCTTCGTCCGGATTGGTACAGAGTCTCCAGTTATAGAGGTCAAGTCCCGAATCCGGATTCAGACAATCCATATTTGCGCTGTGATACGAGTCGATTGTACCTACATCTCTCCAGTAATCGCTGAACTTGAAACATACGAGTTTGTGTCTGCCGAGCATAGACGGAATAATATCTTTACCGAAGTCAAATCCCTTCTTCTGCCCGACGATATTTTTTAGTTCCTGACATAAAATGTTGTAGTTGAAAACGTAGATACCCATTGAGGCAAGGTTCGATTTCGGGTTCTTTACCTTTTCCTGAAACTCGGTTATCTCATCGGATTCATTTGTCACCATAACCCCGAACCGGTGAGCCTCTTCTATCGGCACAGGCATTGCCGCTATGGTAAGCGCTGCATTCTTCTTTTCGTGGAATGAAACCATCTCTTCGTAGTTCATCCTGTAAATGTGGTCACCCGAAAGAATAAGGACTTTTTCAGGTTTGTAGTTTTCCATAAAAGGTATGTTCTGGTATATTGCATCTGCAGTCCCTTTGTACCAGTCCGAATCGGCCTCTCCTGTGTGTGGCGGGAGAATCTTGATGCCTCTCTTTCTTCCGTAAAGATTCCAGTATTCGCCGTTACCGATGTGGTCCATCAGCGAGAGGGGTTTGTACTGTGTGAGCACACCGACCATTTCCATATCCGAATTCATAACGTTGCTCAGTGTGAAGTCAATGATTCTGTAGATTCCGCCAAACGGGACCGCGGGTTTTGCTCTCTTGGTTGCAAGTATGTTGAGTCTCGAACCAACACCGCCGGCAAGCAGCATTACAAGGGTGTCCCGTGAATTTCTCATATACTCTTTCCTTTGTATTCAGTCCCTTCGGGGATCTCGGTCATTTCAAAGTCATTTTCGGAGAGGTCGGGATATATTATACATCTCCCGCCGATCTTTCTGCCGGAGGGGATACGTGTATTTTTCCCTATTATGGTTACGGGGGCAGAATCGACCTCACCTTCCTCACCTATTACAGAATTTCCACCGACGATTACATTTTTGTCCAGTATTGAATTTATGACTCTGCAGTCCGGACGAAGATGGGAGAAACTGAAGATTATACTGTTTCTGACATAAGCTCCCTTTTCTATTATGACCCCGGGTGATATTATTGAATTATGAACTTCTCCGTAAATTTTTACTCCGGGTGATACAACCGAGTTTTTTATTTTCGAACTGTCAGATACAAATGTCGGTGGTATATCGGAATATTCGAAATAATTCATATTGGTCCTTATGTTCATACTCTCGAGAATCGTGAGCCTGTCCCTTTGCAATATATCAAAATTTGTTCTGAAGTATTCATCTATCGTTCTTGCATACTGCCAGTAGCCGTCGAAGACATATCCGAATACCTTATAGTTGTTACTGAGCATATAAGGTATGATGTCGCTGTATATATGATAGGACTTTCCGTGGTTTGCGTTATATGTCACGAGTTTTTTCAGTACATCTGTTTTGAATATGTATATCGTCAGAGATGCAAGATTTGAGGATGGTGTCTTTGGTTTTTCTTCGTAACTGATTACTCTCTGGTTTTCGCCGAGTCTGCCTATGCCGAACCTGTATGCCTCGCTTTCGGGGACCTGTTTGAATACGATCGTGAGGTCCGCATCTTTCTCTCTGTGAAACTGAAGGACCTTGCGGTAATCCATGGCATAAATATGGTCTCCGGACAGAACGAGTACATCCTCACAGTCGTAATGGTCGATAAAATTAAGATTCTGATATACGGCATCTGCTGTCCCCTTATACCAGTCCGAATCCGAATTTCCCTTAAAAGGGCTGAGTATCCTTATCTCCCTTCCTCTTCCGATGAAATCCCAGTGTGTGCCGTTCTGGATATGACTTATGAGCGAATACGGTTTGTACTGGGATAAAACTCCCACCACATCGATTCCGCTGTTCATAAGGTTTGAAAGTGCAAAATCAATTATTCTGTATATCCCCCAGAGCGGAAGCGATGCCTTGGGTCTTTTTAGTGTCAGGACAGAGAGCTCATCGACCCTGCCGCCGGCAAGAACCATTGCGATGATATCTTTCTTCATAGCAAGGGCTCTTATATCATAAGCTTTATTATTAGTCAAAGTATCCATAATAAAAATAAGAATGGCTGCTTCCGGTTAAAAAAGAGTTTTATGTAGAATCAGGTAGTACTTATTCTCTTCTCAGCTAAACAGGTATTCTATTACCTCGTTTGCTGATTTCACAGTCTTGATCGTCAGCTTTTTGAGAATCAGTGGCGGAATTTCTGTCAGGTCTTTCTGGTTTTCATCGGGAATTATTACGTTTTTAATACCGGAACGTGTGGCAGCGAGGAGTTTTTCCTTTATACCGCCGACCGGCAATACCCTGCCTTTGATTGTTATTTCACCGGTCAGTGCCACATCTGTGGATACAGGTCTGTTTTTTAAGAGTGAGTATATCGATATGGCGATAGCGAGTCCCGCCGAAGGTCCGTCCTTGGGAACAGCACCGGCAGGGACGTGGACGTGAATCTCGCGTGACATAAAAATTTCTGTATTTATACCCAAAATCTCCGATGATGACCTCAGGAATGTGAGAGCCGTATGTGCAGATTCCTTCATTACATCGCCCAGATGTCCGGTGAGTGTGAGCCCGGGTTTTCCGTTCATCAGTGCGGACTCGATTGTAAGGATTTCCCCGCCAAAAGGTGTCCAGGCCAGCCCGTGGATTATCCCGGCCTCCTTGAATTCCCCCTTCAGGTCAAAACTGAATTTCCGGATACCGAGATATCTGTTTACAGTTTTTCCGTTGACGGTCTGGGGATATTTTTCCTTTTCGACCTTCTCCCTGATGATTTTTCTTATTACCGATGAAATCTCTCTTTCGAGATTTCTGACCCCCGCCTCCCTTGTGTAGTATCTGATAATTTCCGTTATGGCAGATTTTCTGAAATCGAGGCCGAGATTCTCGGCCCCGTTTTCCACTATCTGTCTGGGGATAATGTGCCTTCTGGCAATCTCTGTCTTTTCCTCCTCCGTATAACCCGAAAGATATATCATCTCCATCCTGTCCTTGAGAGGTTCCGGTATGGTATCGGGATGATTTGCCGTTGTGATAAAGAGGACTCTGGATAGGTCGAAGGGCAGACCGATGAAATGGTCTACGAATGAATTATTCTGCTCGGGGTCCAGCACCTCCAGAAGAGCAGATGACGGGTCTCCTCTGTAGTCGAGCCCGATTTTGTCGACCTCGTCGAGCATAAAGACAGGATTGGCAGAACCGGCAGTCTTAAGACCCTGAATAATCTTTCCGGGGAGTGCTCCGACATATGTTCTTCTGTGTCCTCTTATCTCAGCCTCGTCCCTGATTCCTCCGAGCGAAATTCTGACAAATTTTCTTCCCATGGCACGGGCAATCGACCTGCCAAGAGATGTTTTACCGACTCCCGGCGGTCCCACAAAACACAGAATAGGTCCCTTGTGGTCCTTCTTTATCATCCTTACACTCAGAAATTCCAGAATTCTCTCTTTAATCTTTTCGAGATTGTAATGGTCTTCATCGAGAATCCTTCTGGCATCCCTGAGAACGATATTGTCATCTGTATAGGTGTTCCAAGGCAGTGAGATTACCCAGTCTACATAATTGCGTATTACACTCGCCTCTGCGGAATCCGAATGCATGGATTCGAGACGGTTCAGTTGCTTCTCTATCTCCTTTTTGACCTCGTCCGGCATATTCATCTGAAGAATCTTCTGCCTGATTTCCTGTACATCGCTCATCTCACCGCCGATTCCGAGTTCCTTCTGAATAGCCCTGAGCTGCTCCATCAGAAGATACTGCCTCTGGGACTTGTCCATCTCCTCTTTCACCCTGTCCTGTATCTTCTGCTGTACCTGATAGACCTCATTCTCCCTGAGGATAAACTCGTTTACCTTTTTGAGTCTTTTGATAGGGTCCGGTTCTTCGAGGATCAGTTGCGCATCTTCTATCTTGACTGTCAGGTTGGGTACTATTATATCGGCAAGCCTCCCGGGGTCATTGATAGTCTGCACGAGAGATGAAAACTCCTGCGAGAACTGCTTACCCATTGATTCCATCTTCTTCAGGTTCTCTCTTATGGTCCTGACAAGGGCCTCTGTCTCGACTGAAAAATCTGCGACAGGAAGTTCCCTGATGATATTTATCCTGACCTTGAAGACCGGATTTTCGGCCAGAAATTCGACCACCCTTGCCTTTGCAATCCCCTGAAGGATTATTCTCGTTCTGCCGTCCTGAAGTTTGCGCATTCTCTGTATAATACAGACCGTTCCTACCCTGTATATGTCCTGAGACGAAGGTTCTTCGATGTTGCTGTCCTTCTGTGTCAGACAGAGAATCATCCTCCCCTTGAGGAGTGCCTCGTCTATTGCCTTTGACGATACCGGCCTCGATGCCACAAGAGGTATGAGCATATAGGGAAATACCACAATGTCCTTTACAGGAAGGGCGACTATCTCTTCGGGTATTGTAAATGTATCTTCGAATCTTTCGTCCATATTCTATTCCTCGAAATTGATTTCGACTTCGCGTTTTTCCCCTCTCCGTTCCTCAATCCTTTTTAGTTTCAGTGTGAGTATACCGCTTTTGTATTCTGCTGTTATAGTCCTTGTATCACACGCCTGCGGAAGTTCTATTATTCTCTTGATCGTCCCGTAAGGCCTCTCCATCCATATATAGTTTGCTTTTTCTGTCCTTGTGCTGTCGGGCTTTACACCCTCGATAAAGAGTTTGTTGCGGCTGACAAAGACCTTGATTTCACCCTTTTTGAGTCCCGGTATCTCGGCCTGAATAAAGACCTCGTTCTTTACCTCGAATATATCAACAGGAATGGTCACATTGTTCGACTCACTGAGAAGTTCTGTGTCGAGTCCCGAAAACTCCCGTATCAGCCTCTCCATCTCCCGTTTGATAAGGAGAATTCTTTCATAAGATTCTCTGGATATTGAACCCATTACAGGACCTCCTGATATAAGGTAAGGGTTTATATATCTTGAAAATTCCTTTTAGACAAACAAAATGAGAAGAGAGAATATTTTCATATTTCCGGGACACCCGCAATATTACAAATGGCTCTTCAATATTTTACATCCCGTTACTTTTTTATTGAATTTGGTATTGGTTTACTGATATATTCCCATTGCCATCTTAAAGGAGGTTTATAAAGTGACAAGAAAAATTGCCTTTATTCTGATTTTGGTCCTCTTTTCATTCAGCCTGATTGCACAGGATAAGATTCAGACGACCGGTACTCTAAAGAAGCCCGACAAGAGGATGCTCTTTGCAAGGACTTCCGATTATCTGGTGCTTATGAAGATATCTCCGGGCATACCCGAACCACAGGAGGTGGTGGAACTCTCGTTTGAGGTATATAAAGAGATGAAGGTTGCAGACCCTGTCTACGGTAATCTGTCGCCTGTTATGGACGTCAAGCTTGCGGCGAGTGTATATTACGAAAAACTTCCAGAGGCAACTTACAGGTATGTTGTTCAGCCCCTTCAGGATGCGGGTTCATTCGGATTTCACTTCTTCCCCCAGCAGGTAGGCAGATATGTTGTCAAACTGGACATAATTGCGCAGGAGCAGGATGCGGTTACTGCCAATTTCGGAGTTTATGTAGGTGTATGGCCCCTCCCGCAGGGAGAAGAGATAGACCAGATTCCGAAGGATGAGAACGGGAAACCTATTATGAAAAAGGCGGCTGGTCCGGTAGGACCCGGAGGTGTGGTTGCATCAGAACAGGGTAAAGAGACTGAGTCCGATATGAAGAGGGTAATGCGTGAACTCGGAAGGACGTGGCAGTATATCGTAAAGGATATTTTTGTGCCGGGCAAAAAGCTTGATACCAACGGTATTTCGCGTGAGTCAAAGAGAATGGCCGAATTCTTAAAGAAAGAGCAGACAGCCCTTGTAAAGGATAAGGATTCGCAGTTTTCGCAGTTTATTACTGACCTTATTGTGGGATTCGAGGAGATTGCATCTGCCGCCGATTCGAAGGACGAAAAGGCGACCTTAGAGGCTATAAAGAAGGTAAACTATAATGTTATTCTGCGGGGACATCTCAGATACAGATTCAAGAATACCGATGCTGATAAATACAAGACAAAATAATGACAAATATTTTGATAAATCAGGAGGTATAATATGAAGAAATTCCTTTCATTACTGATAATCTCGGTTCTTCTGGTATCAGTCGTCTATGCAAAAGATAAGGGAAAGAAGGCCAAGGAAGAGAAATCCGAAAGTACTGCTGCTGCTCAGGCACCTTCGGCTGTTTCGGCCGCCTATGGTGATGTAATGGCAGGTGAGAAGAGGTTCAGAGTTGACTGTTTTGCCTGTCACGGGATAAACGGTACAGGAGACGGATATGCTGCCTCGTCTTTTAATCCTCCTCCGATCAATTTCAGGGACCCGAAAGTTATGAATATGAAGGAGAACAGCCATCTTTTCAATGTAATCAAGAACGGCGGTACAAAGGTGCTCTCGAGAGAGACTTTTATGCCTTCATTCGGGAGAGGATACAACGACCTTGATATCTGGGATGTCATCGCATATCTCAGGTCACTGCATATCAAAATAGACAACTTCTTCCCGAACGCCGCATATTTCATCGCAAAGGATTACAGAATCGCCGCCCTTGGAAAGGAGAGAATAGAGAAGGTAATAAAGGAGAAGATAACAGAGGATGAGGAGACCGTTACTGTATATACGATATTCAGGTCCGACAAGCCCCATATCGGCGGTGCCGAGTATATTCCTCAGGACCCGAACAAGATGGATGTCCTGAAAAAGCCCCTCAAACTCGGCTATCTCGTCTTCTTCAATGTAAAATCTCTCGGTAACATTCAGGTAGGTATTGCCTTTGACCCGTCAGGAAAGATAATCAAGATACTCCCGTCGGATATATCACAGGCAGGTGCAACCGGCAAATATCTCTCTCCGTTTTCGGGACAGGGTAAGAGGGGAAAGTATGAGATATTCAAGCTTAAGGGTGTCCCGGACAAGATTCTTCTGGAGCTCTACAAAAATTACCTGATTGCACTCGAGGCGTCTTTTGTATATGAAAAGGAGGAGAAGGACAGGACATGGATGGAGGAGGAATAAAGTACTTTAAAGCGGGTTTTTCGAAAATCGATATAACGCCGTATGGCAAGAGCGTATATATGGGAGGGTTTGATTTCAACCGTAAATCCACAGGTGTCCTGCATCCCATATATGCACGGGCCGCATACATAAGCGACGGGCTAAATTCTGTGGTTCTTGTCGCCTGTGATGTAATAGGACTCTTTAATGAGTATATACAGTCGGTAAAAGAAGACCTGAAAAGGGAATTCGGGGATACAGACCATATAATTATCTGTTCTACGCACAATCACGAAGGACCGGATACAATGGGATACTGGGGACGTGCTGTTATGAATATCCCTGTTGTAAGCGGTGTTGATTCCGGATATCTTAATTCTCTGAGAGATTCTATCAGAAAGGCAGTAATTGGTGCCAGAGATAGTGCCGAGGATACGGTAATATATGCAGGATTTTCGGATGTCCCTCCGTTTATTACGGAGAATATGCGTAAATACGGATATAAAGACGACAGAATATCTTTTCTGAAATTTTTGAAAAAGGATGGCAGTACCAGAGGGTACATTGTAAACTTTGCCTGTCATCCGGAGGGTCTCTGGGCAGGCAATACACTGATAAGCGCTGATTACCCCGGACTGGTTCTCAGGTATCTTGAGGAGAGGACGGGCGGAGAGGGGGTCTTTTTTTCGGCCGCTCTCGGAGGTATGGTGACTCCCAATATCGAGGAGGATGCAATCTTTGCAGACAGGCTGAGGTTTACCGTAAATATGGGAGAGAGGCTCGGTGAACTGATTGTCAGTGAGAAGGGTTCTCTCAGAGAGGTTCCCTATGGTCAGGTGAAACATATCAGTCACAGATTCAGAATAAAGGTTGAGAACCCCAAATTCCTGCTTCTCAAGAAACTCGGTATATTCAGACGCGATATCATAGACAATCAGATTCAGACCGAGATAAATCTCGTCAAAATCGGGGATGTTGTCCTCTTTGGTGCACCCGGTGAACTTCTTCCTTCTATGGGATTCAGGATAAAGGCAAGATTTTTGGATTTCAGGGATGTCCTTGTATTGTCTCTCTGCAACGATGAACTGGGATATATACCATCCCCCGAGGAGTTCAGGGAGAAGGAACTCTATAAATACGAGATATCTATGTCGGCCGGCAAAGAGCTCTCTCTGGAAATTCTCAAGGGTATTTATTACTTAAGGTCAGTAATGTCCTTCTGAGTCTGACAATATAATAGGAATGCTGTAAACACATTTTGATTGACAAGGGTATTTGGAGGAGTAAATTATTTTAGATTCTTAAAGGAGGTATGGAAATGAGAAAATTTGTTTATTCTTGTCTTTTAATCATCGCTTTTACGGGTATTGCATTTGCACAGGAGAATTCACTTAAGGCAAACAAATTCGGTCTGGACTTTACTATTCCGGC
The DNA here is from genome assembly GCA_020725805.1 of Bdellovibrio sp. Classification (GTDB taxonomy): domain Bacteria; phylum Myxococcota; class SpSt-1050; order SpSt-1050; family SpSt-1050; genus SpSt-1050. Next base: position 30,143 of record DYEF01000016.1, on the reverse strand, counting down.
ATCAATTGCCGCATCAGTGGGAGGGAGATTCCATATTGAAGATTTACTTGCGATGCAGATGGAATTCGGATTCGGTTATCAGGTAGAGGACGAGAATGATAATCAGGTAGAAGGTGGCGGGCTGAAACTGGGTATATATATGAATAAGTATCTGCTCGACAGACGGGCAGCACCTTATATCAAAGGCGGGTTGTCATTTGCCAAGAATTTCGGGGACTTAAACGAAAATAATGACGATTTTTATATTACAATCGCAGGAGGGGTCGGGGTTTCGTTCTTTGTTACAAAAGAGTTTTCAATCGGAGGCGAGGCGCTTCTTGCAATTCCGGTATCTCCGACAGTCAAGATAGGGACAACGACTACACAGCTCTTTGCAACGTTCTACTTTTAATCGGGAGAATCCTCAATGAGAGAAAAATTATTATTATTATTACTGCTGCCGGTTTACTTCGCAATATCCTGCGGGAATAGCCCGAAAGAGTATAAGTTTATCTACCTGAATTATCAGAATCAGGAGATGCTTTATGTTTTTAGGGGTTCAGAGGAGGATCTGTGTTTTAATGAAGAGATTTCAATCTGCCAGAATAAATATTCAATTTCAGATTCAACGGGCAGTATAAAGTGTGATAAAAACGGGTGCAGAGGCAGTGTCTCTATGCAATATTTTTATCTTGCAGATAACAACATAGTAATCGGAATCAGCTATGAAGATTATGTAAGGAGCATTATCGCTTCAAATAATGATGGTCAGAAAGTTGTATATCAGACCAATATTGATGTTACTCCGCGGTACAGAACAGGTGAATATATCTCTTCGACTCAGTATTCAGGCTATTGTGATGCAAAATTCTTCATTGAATTTATTTATGGTCTATTGCCAAAGGGGAAGAGTGTGGATATCTCAGTTGATATGAATAGTCTTGCGATGAATCCGGATGTCTGTAAATTTTCTTTATTGTTTAATTGCCTCGTAAATATCGGAATTGATCTCAAAAACGGAACCGATGAGCTGTATCCGGCTGATGCCCTGAGTAAGGTAAGCTCCTGCATTTTCCTTGTTTACAGTCAGGACGAATTGAGACTCAATGGTGAAAAAATGTTTGAAGGGAATTAGTATTAATATTTATCAAGTTTGAGCCAGAAACTGTTTATCCGGGTAAAAGGGTAGAGATTAAAGTAGTAATTGATGGGTACTACTCCGTTTTTTGTCTCATCTGCGATTATGTTCTCCTTGCCTGCAAAGTCCTCAGGGAGCCTCCTTTTCGGGACTATGACATCCGGAGGCTCAGGACAGTTATGGCAGGGACCAAGCAGCGGGACAAAGAGTGTCATTCCGGCTCTGATATTATTTGATTTTAGGTGATTTGCACGTTTGATAAGGGTGACTGAACTATTGTATTTCATCGCGATCTTTCCGATACATTCTCCCTTCTTTACTTTGTGGATGGCAATTCGTTCTTCCTCCTTGGCTTTATCCAGTATCGGATGAATACGCTTGCCTAATTCCTGCGCGCGGGGGCTGTAAAACCTGATATGAAAGTGTCCGCGGTGTCTGCGTGCGTGCTTTATAAGTGCGTGCTCGCCTGATTTGAATACAGAATTGAGCCAGTCCTCATTCTCGCCAGTGCTCTTTGCATATTCATAGAGCTGCTTCTGGATCCTTCTGTCGACGAGAATCACCTGTACATCGGTCTTTGTAATGATTGCTTTGATAAACTCCCAGTTTTTGGCTACATCAAAGGTCTTTGCCTTGGGATTCTTGCTGTCGTAGATATAGTAAAATCCTATGTCGACGTCCCTGCCGTTCTGATGACTCTTGTGAGGTCTTATGTATCCTCCCTTTTCAGCGCTCAGGTCGTTGATGCGGAGGGGCGGTGCGTCGGGAAATTTCTCCTTTACTGTCTTTGCCGCAGTTATCAGATAATCGACAACCTCCTGAGTGCCGTATGATTTCGGGGGATTTACCACGACCCACGCATCACCCTCAGGAAATCTGACTCCGTTGATAAGTCTTCCTAAGTTTGCAAAACCGACCGAGATTGAACCAAGTGCCTTCGGGTTTTCAGCAAATAATTTTTTGAGTGTCTCATCTGATATGTCTGTACTGTAGAGATACTTATCCGTATGAACCGACGGCTCTATTGTCTCCTCTTCCCCTTCTTCTTCCTCGTCAGTATCTTCCGATTCTTCCGTCTCTTCCGGATTGATTGAGTCGACCTTGTTTTCTGCTACAGCTTCATTGCTTAAATTCTGGTGACCGGCATTTATATCTTCTGCCTGAAGGTGATACCCTGAAAGCAGCAGTAACGAACCTGCCAGAATGGCAACAACCGGCAGAAGGGTATTTCTTATGTCTCTTGATAATTCCTTAAACATTACAGCCGGACATCCTGCATCATATGAAACAGTAAAAATACCTGAATATTTGAGTTCTGTCTATCTAAATTTTTCATAATCTTTCTGCCTTAGTGTTCTTTGGATTTAAGAGCCTTATTCTTGTTTGCCATCATACAGCAGTCTTTGTCATTGAGTCTGCAGCATTTTTCATAGTATTCACTCTCGCAGCCGTATTTCAGTTTTGTGCAGCAGACCCCAGCAGCCTTGCAGGCATTCCGGTCATTCAGTTCACAACCCTTTTTGGCAAAATCGAATGCCTCTTTATACTCCCCGTCGGAGATATAGAGAGCGGACAGGGCACCGCAGGACATCGACGAACCGCCGTCACAGCCCTTCTTTGCCCAGATGATTGATTCACCTTTCAGATTCTTATTCAGGTAATATGCGGAGACCGTCGAGCAGGCATCATAGACGCTGTTTTCGCAGGCAATCTTTGCGGGCTTTAAGGACTCTTCTGTCTTCCCGAGTTCAAAAAGGCAGTCCGAGAGAACGGCACAGGCAACGGGCTGCTTCTCTGTACATCTCTTTCCGAGCAGTTCTGCACACTCATTATATTTTTGAGTAAATGATGCTATTGTTGCACCGGCGATACATACATCCACTGCTTTGTCACTGCAGTACTTTTTTGCCAGTAAGAATGCCTCGCCGGTCTTCCCTTTGTTATATAATGTTTTTATCTGCTCTGCACATTTGCCAATATCTCCCTTTTCACAGAGAGAGAGTGCATCCGTATCCTTTTGGTTTATTTGGTCTGCCGGCATAATTGCAATCAAGACAAGAAAAATATGTATCATCTTCGGCTCCCGGGTGAAAAAAATCTCTTAAGGCTGAAAAAGAGAAATACGATTGCTATCAGCTGTTCTATTCCGAACTGCTTGAAGAGTGAAAGAAATATTGCTTTTATGATATATGGATTATCCGTCTTCTTCCCGATGAAGTTTTCGTTGAGGAGTATCGCTATATCCTTAAGGGGTGTAATGACAAAGACCAGAAGTATCGGTATAAACAACTGAATTCCGTAGTCTGTCCTTGAAAACAACTGATAGAAAAGGATGACGTTGAGTGCAGTGAAAGCAAGATAATATATATCGTTGATAATAACGGCAAGGGAGGAGAGTCTCAGATCACAGATGATTTTTCTGAGATGATTTATCAGAAAACTCAGAAATATTCCGCCCTTTTCGGCAGAGGTGCCGGCCTCGGGCACGTATTTCAGTCTGAGCCCTTCATTTATCATCCGCCTTATGAATCCGGGGAGCGATTCTTTACCCTTCATTCCCCTTTTGTCTGTGATGAATTTCTTCTTCAGAAGTATTGCAAAATCAGAGGGGATGGAGATAGAAAGGAGGTTGGAATATGAGTAGATGCTTCTGATATAGTATTGTGAAACCTTCATCCCTTCGCCTGAGGCAGATGAACATACCGACCCGAAGTTTATCATTTCGTTTGAAATGACAGGAGGTTCGAGAAGCAGCAGAAGTTCTCTGGAAGGGATATATTCGTCCGAAAGGAGGCATATGAACGGATATGAGGAGACGTCGACAGCGGTATTGATAACCATTGCTGTATCACCGGAGTCAGTCAGAATTACGGTAAGTTTCCTGTCTCTGGTACTTCTGTAGCTGCCCTGTACAGAGGCTGATTTTAATATCATCCTGTAAACGGCATCGAGTTTTACGAGCGAAAAATCGGATATCAGTCTGTTCAGATATGGACAATCCTTTCTGAGGGCTACAATGACCTGAAACATAGGGTGATTTATATCGAGGGCAGATTCCGCAATCTTTTTCAGGGTTTCGTATTTTTCGACCGGAGGGATGATTATGCTTACGGGGATTTTTACATTTGAGAGAAGTAGTTTCTCTGCCTCGCTTTCGAATATCTCCCTCGAGGATTCAAAGATGCTCGCTACAGCGCCAATGAGAGCCCGGACGACATAGTAGAGTGCCGAAGCAAGTATTACAAGCGAGGAGAGCAGAAGAACCGTAGTCATACCCGCATCTCCTCATTCAGAAAACCGTATCTGGAGAGGTCGAGGATGTATTTTGATATATCCGATTTGAACCCTGATTTTGACCCGGCAAATTCGGCAAGCATTTCCAGTCCCTTCTCCCCGAACGAAGCTATGGAAACAGCCGAGTTATATCTGACGAACCAGTTTTTGTCATCGAGACCTTTGATAAGGAAAGGTAGCGCCTTTTCATCCTTAATCATACCGAGTGATTTTGTCAGTTGTGATTTAAGCTCCCATTTGTCCGAATTCATTATTGTCTCGGCAAACCCAATAATTTTATCAATACTGTCGATTTTGTATATCGATTTTACAATGGATATCTGGGTCTCAAAGTCATATTCATTAAAATTATTGGTAAGGTCCCATAGTGCCTGCTCCCTGTCTGTATCAAAGAGCAGCGGTGCAATGTATCTTTTTACACGGGCCGGGCTGCTGTTGAATATCTTCATTACTTCATCATAGGGGATTTTTTCGATTCTCATAAGAAGCGGTATTATTCTCTCATTTACCCAGTCAGGTAGGGTCTCCATACACTTTATTATTTCACTGATATTTTCTTTCAGATTCAGTACAGATATTGCCTTGATTACCGAGACCCTGACAGAGAGATTTCTGTCTTTCAGGATCAAGCAGGCTGAATTTTTTAATATTTCGGATTTTGTTATTGTCAGTGATGTGACTGCACTGAGACGGTGATACCATTTCCGGGAGCGGAGCAACTTCTCGTCATATCTGTCGAAACCCAAATCCTTGTATAGTTCAATGAGCCCCTTGCGGGCGTCGCCGCCAACTGACATTATTTTGTTTATGATTATTATCCTCAAAATTTTCCTAATAAATGGTGCGGTCCGAAACAGGGGAGATGTCTTGTCTACTTTACCGAGTGCGGCCTCCATAATATAATACTCATATTTTTCAAGCACGTATTGTTTCAGAAGGCGGGAGAACATATTCTTCAGGTAAAAAAGAAAGAGGATAAATATCAGAGTAATCTGAAGAATTATGCAACCGATACAGATTTTCAGTACAAAGGCATCATTAATATATTCTGTCATAAAAGAAGGCATAATGGATATATAAACATTTAGCTGAAATTTGGCAATAAATAAATTCGGCTTTTATAATTAAAAAGACCTGTGAAATGAAACTGATTCTCTACTTTTTCTCTGTTTTGAGCACCTTATAATAGCAGTAAACGAAAATGCCTGTGATGAGGGTCCAGCTCGATATCATAATAATAAGTCCGTATATGTTAAGCTTCATTTGCCTCCTCCTTCTTTCTAAATGGAATTTTAATTAGGACAGCAACAAAGAGGAAGAAAGATATAAGGGAGATTCTCGCAAGCCAGATATAGGGAATCTTTTCTTCCTCAATCCCTTTCAGCAGAATCTCTGATTTGTCAGATGAGAGGTCCTGATAGAGCCAGCCCGAAAGTAAAATAATCAGATACAAAGGCACTATGTATTTTATGACGTAATAGAATATTCTGGGTATCCTGATATCTGCGTTGCCGGTCAGTTCTTCCCACATCTTCTCACCTCCGTAAATCCATGCATAGACGATAACCTCGATTAGTGCAAAAACGACAAGTGCGACGGTCCCTATCCAGAAGTCATACTGGTCGAGATAGCCGAACTTTATGAAAAGGGCATTCGGAAGTCCGAATAGAAAGAGTATTATTCCTGTAAGCAGGACGGCCTTTGTGCGGTTCAGACCGAATTTTTCCCGCAGAAACGCTATAAATGGAGAGGTAAGTGCGACACTGCTTGTAAGCCCTGCAAAGAAGAGCAGCAGAAACCATATCGCCCCGAATAATGCCCCGAGGGGTATTTTTGTAAAGATTATGGGCATAGCCACGAAACCTATGTCGAAACTCCCTTTCTGTGCGATCAGCATCGTGGTCTGAATCCCGAAATATGCTACGGCTACCGGTATGGCTATTGAACCACCGAGTACTACTTCACAGAATTCATTTGTCGAGGCTGTGGTAAGTCCTGTCAGTGCCACGTCCTGTTTTTCCGGTGCATAGGAGGCATAGGTCTGAACTGTACCCTGACCGATTGAGAGTGTGTAGAATATCTGCCCTGCCGCTGCAAGCCAGACCGAGAAGAAGGCGAGTTTCGAAAAGTCGGGATTGTAGAGCCATGCAAGTCCCGATTGAACCGAATTTTCCGGAACGCTTGGGTCCGGAGTTCCGAGTGTAAAGACCCTTATCACGAGAATGATTGCAAAGAGAATCAGAAGTGGCATAGCAATATATGCGAGTTTTTCTATCCCCTGTGAAACACCCCTGTAGAGGATATAAACATTTATAGCCACAATGATTATCCAGCCAAGAAGCATAGTGAGGTCTGATGAGAAGAATTCCCCGCTCTCGACTCCCTGAAACTGATATAGAAAATTGCGCATATTCTCTATTGAGCCGACATTCATAAAAGAACCTTTGATAGAGAAGAATGTATACATCAGTGTCCACGACTCAATCACCATATAATAAACGACAAACATCATTGTAAGGGATACTCCGATCGAACCCAGATATTTTGAGATGGGATTCTTCCACAGGACTTCAAATATAGATATAGTTGTATGTCTCTTCTCTCTGGCTCCGATCTTCCCCATACTCCATTCGAGCCACATAAGTGGAACGCCCATAAGGATAAGTGCTATGAAGTACGGTATTATGAATGCGCCGCCCCCGTTCTTTGCGGCCTGTGCAGGGAATCTTAAAAAATTCCCCATACCGACGGCATTTCCGGCCATTGCAAGAATCAGTCCTATTCTGGTCGCCCAGAGCTCTCTTTGGGACATAGATATCTCCTTTTGGTCAAATCATCTTCTATATGATAATTGGGTCAATTTCAATAAATAAAAGTCAAATCTGTTTGACAAAATCCGATTACATTGTAATATCAATAGTTGTGGGATTGTCCAGCGTTTAATTTAATCCCTTATAAGATTAATTAAATTTGGTGGACATATTTTACAAGTAAAAAGTACTCAGGAGGATTTATGAGAAATTGTGTGTGTTTTTGTTTATTCTTTCTTTTACTGGCGATGAATGTATATGCTGCTTCGGTTGATGATGGATTTAACGCATATCTTGGTTCAGGTTCGGTATTCAGCATCTCCGTTCAGATTGATGGAAAGATAGTAATTGGAGGTTCATTTCAGAATGTAAACGGTCTTACGAGGAAGTATGTGGCACGTCTTAATACTGACGGGACTCTGGATACCACCTTTGACCCGTCTGCTGATAATTTTGTAAGGGCAATTGCTGTTCAATCCGACAAGAAGATATTGATCGGCGGTGATTTTACGACTGTCGGAGGGGTTTCGAGAAAGTATCTTGCAAGGCTCAATTCAGACGGCACGCTTGACACAGCATTTAATCCGGTAATCGATAAGGATGTTCAGGCTATATATATCCAGACCGGAGGGAAGATATTAATCGGCGGTAATTTCTCTAACGTAAACGGTATAACCAGAGTAAGGATTGCCAGACTCAATTCTGACGGTTCACTCGATACCACATTCAATCCTCCGAATGTCGGCAATACTGTATATGCAATCGGTCAGCAGTCTGACGGTAAGATTATTATATGCGGAAGTTTCACATCCATAAACGGTATTTCATACAGCAGAATAGCAAGGCTCAATACTGACGGGACCCTCGATAACAATTTCAAACCTGCAGTTTATGGCGACATATATACCGCTCAGGTTCAGGTGGATGATAAGATTGTCATAGGAGGTAGTTTTACAGGTGTTGGAAATTTTTCAACAGGTCGGGTTGCCAGAATAAATGCCAATGGCTCCATAGATGACAGTTTCCTGCCGGCAGTTGATAATTCCGTTTATGCATTGAGTCTTCTTTCTGATGGCAGGATACTCATAGGCGGGACATTTGGCAAAGTAGGTCAGACGGCTGCATCTCGGTTTGCAATGTTGACTCCGTCAGGTAGTTATGACAACAGTTTTCCTGTTAGTGCGAGCAGCAATGTCTTTGCATTCGGAGTACAGAGAGATGGTAAGATTATAGTAGGTGGTGATTTTACCAATATAAACGGTGTAACGAAGCAGAAGGTAGCAAGACTGTATTCCGACGGGACACTGGAAACGGGCTTTAACCCAAGTCCGAATAATACTGTTAGTGCTATATCTGTCAGAACCGATGATAAGATTGTAATCGGAGGGGCTTTTACATATATTGGAAGTAACATCAGCACCAAACTGGCAATACTGAATCCGAACGGCACATTGCATACTGCGCCCAGTGTAATCATAAATGATTCGATTTATACTCTTGCTTTTGACAGAGACTATTATCTCTACCTTGGTGGTTTGTTTACAAATGTGGGTGGTGCCTCAAATCAGTATCTTGCCCGTTATAAACCAGACGGCAGTCTGGACCTCAATTTCAAGCCATCCCCCAATAACGAAGTATTAGCAATAGCCATAACCAAAGAAAATTATATAATAGTTGGTGGTGATTTTACTGAGATAAAGGGCGAGGCTCTCTCAAGATATGCGATTCTGTTACAGGATGGTTCTCTGTATCCTCTCGCGTTCAAGCCTAATCCGAATGGCAGGGTAAATTCAATAGCAGTTCAGCCGGACAATAAGGTGCTTTTGGGTGGTGAATTTACTCAGATAGGTAACAATTCAATTTCAAGGCTGGCAAGAGTAAATTTCAATGGTTCGGTTGATACAGGTTTCAAGCCTAATCCGAATGGCAGTATTTTATCGATTGCTCTTCAGAGTGACGGAAAGATACTGGTGGCAGGTTACTTTACGAATATCGGTGGCTCGAATATCAGATATCTTGCGAGATTAAACAGCGACGGAAGTGTGGATACATCATTCAATCCTAACCCTGATGGTAATGTGATTGCTGTTTCCGTTCAGGAAAATGAGGATATAATTGTTGGCGGGGAGTTCACCAACATAGGCGGGCAGCCAGTTAAAAATCTTGCCAGATTAAACAAGAGCGGAGGAGTTATCGGGTCATTTAGTCTGGATATTAACAACACTGTACACGGTATACTCATTCAGCCGGATGGCAAGATACTTATTGATGGTCTTTTCAGTGTAATAGATACAGTCCCGATTAAGTATTTAGCCAGAATCAATAACGACGTATATGCTGTTCAGGGTATTGTACTTTCATCAAATCAGGATACAATAAAATGGACGAGGGGCGGTTCGAAGCCGAAAATGGAATATGTGGTTGTTGAAGATTCTCCTGATATGACAAACTGGACATCTATAGGATTTGCAAGCAGGATTTCATCGGGATGGGAATTTAATACCGGTAAACTCCCTGTTAATAAGACAGGTTATATAAAATTCAAGGGATTTGTCAAAGGAGCAAATCGCAACGCATCTTCTTACATAGAAGAGTTTATTTATCAGTATTTTTTGAAAGGATATAAGCTGAATATTGCAATTAACGGAAACGGCAAGGTCTCTTATAATGTCTCCGGTAATATTGATTATATTAATTGTCCTACTGTCTGCTCATACGATTTTCTCCCTGCTGCGAGCATAGAACTTAGGAGTTTTCCGGGTATCGGTTCGTCTTTTGACGGATGGGGCGGGGACTGTGCCTCCTGTCAGAAGAATTACAGCTGTAATATAACTATGAATTCGGACATAAATTGTATCGCTAACTTCTTACTGGATAAGTTTTCGGTAACAGCAACCGCAAAGGGTGACGGAAGCGGTAGTATCAGTTCTGACCCGCAGGGTATCTCTTTTGCTTACCCGTTCTTATCTTCAGGTTCGGCAGATTTTGATTATGGTTCAAATGTAGTTCTCTCTGCCACATCAGACGAAGGTTCAACTGTAAAGTGGTCGGTGTGTGATGGTGTATCGACAGGAAATGATACCAGTATAGCGGTCTGCAGTTTTGAAAATCTGAACAGTGCAAAGTCAGCAGAGGCTACATTTACTCTCAACAAATATGCAATCTCGACATCGGTTGATCCTGTAGAGGGAGGGAATGTCAGCTGTGACCCGAATCCCGTACCTCACAATTCAAAATCAGTCTGCACTATTACTCCGGCAGAAGGATACTATGTAAGTGATATGGCGGGAAGCTGTGTTGGTTCTATGACAGGAAATATCTACGAGGTTGGACCTGTCAAGTCTGATTGCAGCGTTGATGTAATATTTTCAAATCTGTATGGTATGTCCATCTCTCTTTCAGGAAGCGGGAGCGGAACAGTTGTGAGTGAACCATCTGGTATTGATTGCGGAAGTGATTGTAGTGAGAAATATGTTTATAATACCAAAGTTATTCTTACTGCAAAGCCGGGTTTAAATTCAGTATTTGTGGGATGGGAAGGTGATTGTCTGGATTGTCACTCTGAAACTACCTGCGAACTGAAAATGAATAAAAATATGAGCTGTAATGCAGTCTTTGAAGTAAATCAGTTACCGGATGCGGGGACAGAAGACACAACGGATACCGGTATCGATGCCTCGACTGATATTGTAGCAGACACTTCTCTTACTGATGTAAAGTCTGACGTTTCTCTTTCTGATGCCGGCAGGGACGGAAGTATAATAATCGATAAGCCGGACGGGAATACAACACAGATGCCCGGAGATGCAGAATCTTCAGGTTGTGGTTGCAGTATTCTGGAATGAATCAAAAAATAAAACGGAGAGGCAGGGATTCGAACCCTGGATACGGACTTTCGACCGTATAACGGTTTAGCAAACCGCCGCCTTCGGCCACTCGGCCACCTCTCCATTCTGGCGGAGAGAGAGAGATTCGAACTCTCGAGGGCGACTAAGCGCCCTGCCGGTTTTCAAGACCGGTGCTTTCGACCACTCAGCCATCTCTCCTCAAAAAGGAAACACATATTAAATTATTTTAGTAATATTTCAAGTAAAAAATAAAGGGCCTTCCCCCCATGAGAGACCCTTTATCAGAAACCTGCTTTCTTATCTTCGTCCGTCTTCTCCTTCGATATCTCTTCTTTTAATGCATCGATGAAAAAGTCAGTATCTGCTCTTTTGCCTTTCAGAATCTCGATTCCTGCCTTGAGCCATACATTTTTCAGGTGTCCTCCGTTGAATCTGAGTTCCGCAACAGATGAAAGATCTATGTCGTTTTGATATTTTTCCGGTATGGTCTTTTTGAGAAGACGGATTCTGCTCTCATAGTCGGGGTTTTCAAATCTGAGGAAGAACTGAATCCTTCTGTTGAGAGCCTTATCCCTGATATTTTCATAATTGGTTGCAAGAATCAGAACTCCGTTATAGTTTTCAACCTCTTTTAGGAATGTGTTTGCAAAGGAGAATTCGAATGAGCGGCTGAGATTATCCCTGCTCATAATCAGCGAATCACACTCGTCGAAGAAGAGAATTGCATTCCTTTTTTCCGCTGTCTCGAAATATCTTCTGATGTTTTTCTCAGTATCTCCCACATATTTGTTGTAGAGCTGACTAAGTCTTACATATATCAGGGGCATACCGGTCTCACCGGCGATTACACGTGCAGACAAGGTCTTACCGGTCCCGGGCGGTCCGTAAAAAAGTATTTTTATGCCCTTGCCGTAGTTAAATCTGTTCTCTATTATTTCACTGTAGAGTCGCTCCTTGTTCTTTATTGCAAATAGAATATTTTTCAGGTCTCTCTCTTCGCCCGGGTTCAGGATAATATCCGGTAATCTTTCAGGGATATTGTTTTCTATATAGACAGAATCATTCTCTTCGCTGTTTTCATCAGATATTCTGCTCTTGTCTGCCTCGATTGCACATAATACGATCTTCCTTGATTCCTCAAGGATATTCTCATTTAAGGACACGGATTCTTTTGTGGCTTTCTGGTTTGCTACTTTTGCAATAAGTTCGATTTCACCAAGTCTCGTAAGCGGATTTTTGAAGAAGGTATCCCGTTCGACATTATACCCGCCTAACAGATGACTCAGATAAGCTGCCGCAGCCCTGTTGTCAAGACCGTCGAGTCTGAATACGTGCATATTATGTTTTAAGATATCGGTTTGTAAAAAGTCTGAAGATATATCATGTTTTACCTGAATCAGTATTGGAAGATTATACGGGGTTTTTTCATAATCCTTATTGCCCGAAAAGAACTGTATGAGACTTCTCAGGTCAGAACCGGAGCTGATATATAGTTTCAGAAGAGAATTACCGAGGAATGCAAGTCTGAAAATCCGGTTTTCGATATTTAAGGCCGTTCTTCTTTTCTTCCTTCTTCCTTCTATATGGAAGAAGAATGAGAGGCTTTCATCCTCGCATAATTTGTATGTCAGAATTCCCGTTTTGAGCTCAAAAGCAATGAGTTTTGCTGTAACTGATGCAAGTGCTTCATCTTCGCCGTACAGGATAATTTTCGGGGGCTCAATATCTTTATTCTTTGTATCTGTTATTCTTTTGTAGTCCGTAATACACCCGAGTATTTTCTGAATGAGCGGATCTTCTGTCAGTATATGGTATTTTGATGCAGTCTTTCTGATTGTGTCCGCTTTGATCTGAAGAATCTCTTCGTCATCAAAATCATCTTCATCAGGAGCGGCGTTGAATATACTGCACAATTCTCTTGATAACTTAATATAGGTCTCACTTCCTCCGAGTCTTATTTTCGAAAAGAACTTTTTTTCTATTAATCCGTATTCCTCCAACCTGCCGATATAGATATCGTAATTTTCCGGATTTCTTACTCCGATAACAGACAATAAGTCTCTGAGATTGATGTAATCATCGCCGGAGATCAGTTCCAGAGGGTCTATCCTGTTTTTTCTCCTGTCTGATTCCCTGATTTTGTCGCAATACCTTGATATGAAGAAGCGATGATTGCTGAGGGCAGTTTCGATCAGTAGCACGGCCAGAAGCAGAAATTCCTCGAAAGAGAGATGAATCTTCTTTAAGAGTTCAGTAATCACGGAGTTGCTGATACACTTTTTGCCATCTATGATAGCGGAAATCATATCCCTTTGCCTGAGCAGCAGATCTGTCTGGTCCTTTGCTTCTTCATTTTCAGATTCTTCGCTTACTAATTTGTGAAACAGAAATAAATAATTATCGACGAGCCTCAAAAGTGAGATATCATCCTTTACTTCTATGTTTTCATCTGCTGTGTATTCGAATTCGGTTTCATTTGTGTCGATACTGTGAAATTTTCTTATTCGTCTGTTCTTCATAACTAAATACCTCCCTTGTCAGGAAATTAATAATATTAAGCTTTTTACGCTCTCGAGAAGACTCCTGAAACACCTGAAACAAAGGTTGTGGTCCTTTCTGAATCTGACTTTATGGTTGGAAGAATAGAGAGCCTTCTTTGAGCCACACATAACGCATAACTTCTTTTTGGTCGGTTTATTACTCATAAAAATCTCCTTCCTGATAATACAAAAAGTGAAACAATTTGCTTTTTGTTCTGAACGGTTTTAATGTAGAGTGCATCGGATAAAAATACCTCCCTAATGTATATACACTTTTGCCACCACATACATATCTTGCGTTACAATACCATACAATATATAACAAATTGACCATCTCTGATTTATTTTCAGATCTTGGAGCGAAATTATGTGGCATATGATAGCTGTTATTTTTTTGCTTATTATTTCTTGTACTTATCAAGTGTTTATTTTTTGTTGGTGTTATAGTTATCTTATTGAAATTACGTACAAATATATGAGACGTTGAAATTCTTGGCAGCTTATGTCTGCCTGGCACCGGATGATATACCTGCGTCTTTCTGCCTGGCACCGGATATTTTGGTTTGGGATTTAGGGTGCTTAAGGTTGATATGGCGTTATATTGCAATGTATGGCAAATTTTGTTGCTGTAATGTTTATTTATCCGGCAGGCCATTAATCTTCCCTCCTGCCTATATTATCTCATAAAGGAGTGCACAAATTGTGTACGGTTTTTATTTTTACTAATTTTTTCGGTTATGGTATTAGTAGATTCTATGGAAAATGGAGATAGCGAAAGAAAAGTCTTAATGGAAAGAAGGACGCCTTCTGACAGAAAGGTCTATTTTTTACTATACCTGATATATCGCTCAGGTAAAATCTCACAGGATTCATTACTGGAGATACTGGGAGTAACAAAAAGAGTTCTGAAAAAATACAAGAATGAACTCAACAAGGTTTTAGAGGAGTTTTCAAAGAACGAGTTGGGTTATGAGGATTCGTATTTGGAAATAGTTGATGAGAAGAGTGATGGTAAGAGCTACTTCTTCCTTTCGGGTTTTCACGAGGGTAATCTTGATGAGAATATTCAGAAGGTTATCTCTGCCTTTTCGGCAAAAAATTTCCTCGAATCATTAAATATCACTTACATAAAGGAAAATATAAAAGAAATATTCGACAAACTTATAGCAAGTCTTAAGTATAAATCATACTACAAAACATTTCTGAACAATCTGGATAGAATTTTCTGCTACCATCCTTATGCCCCCAAGGATTACAAAGCCAGAGAGGATATCGTAAATACGATACTGAATGCCATTGTCAATCAGAAAGTATTGAAATGTCAGTATTCCCCTTTGATTGAATCCGGGAATAAGAGTAAAAATGATTTTTTATTGAAGCCGTATTCGATTGTCTTTCACCTAAACGCACTCTATCTGATAGGAGAGGATGAGCATCACAAGATAAAGACCTATGCAGTTGACAGATTTGTTTGTGTAAGAATGACATCCGAAAAATTCCATTATCCCGAGGTTGCAAAATATAATCCTAAGAATTATCTGAACGACTTCATCGGTATAATAGGCGATGGTGAACGCGCAACTTATGAATTGATTTTTTCCGATAACAAGCCTTTGCAGAAGAGCCTGATGGAGAGAAGGTGGTTTGCCAATCAGTCATTCGAGAAACTTTCGGACGGCAGACTTAAAATGTGCTTTACTACCTGTAATTCGATTGAGGTACAGAGATGGATTCAGAGCTTCGGAGAAGACGTAGAAGTTATCAGACCGAAACAGAAAGAATCCTAATCTATGAAAGCACACGAACAACCTGACGAGTTGTCGGCCGATGTCTCCTCTGTCTTGTCGTTTGATTCATTGTCCAGCCTGATAATATCTTTCTGTAATGCGTCATTCAGATTAGTATCATTTATTCCCGTATCCTGATATGTGTCGGATATGATTACTGCATCAGTTTGATTTGTGTCTGCAGAACTATCCGTAATTATGTCGGCCGGTGTCGTATCCTCTCCTGAATCTGTAATCTGAGTATCATTTGAGGTGTCCGTAATCTGAGTCGTGTCATCAGTTGTATCGGAGGTATTTATATCTGCAGTGGCATCGGAATTGCTTATATCTTTTAGCTCCTCTGCATCCACTCCTGCGTCAGTGATATTCTGATGACACCTGAAATCAGAACCACAATACTCGCCGGATTTGCAGTTTCCGCATTTTCCTCCGCATCCGTCGTCGCCGCATTCCTTATCTGTACAGTTTGGTATGCATCCCGACTGACAGATTCCGTTTATGCAACTCTCTCCGCTGTTGCATTTGACCTGCTTGATCTCGTTGCATCCGTCATTATCAGTATCACCGGCGCATACCCATTGCGTAAAGGAATCAAAGCAACCCTTTTCTCCTGTCTTACATTCATCTATACACTGAACACACTGAAAATCAGATATACAGTCATAATACGCCTTCTGGCTGTTGTATTCACAGTTCTGCTCACAGGGATAGCCGTTCGGAACCATATTGCAGGGGGAGGAGCAGTCATAGAAGCTGGGTACATTATTTTCACACCATATAACTGTGTCGCCGTCACACTCACCTTTTGTTGTTATGCTGCCGCATCCCGTCGGATTGCAGTTAACCGAATTTCCGCACAGAGGCTGAGGGTCGTTCTGGAATTTTACCAGTTCAAAGTCCGGTACAGTCATTGTGATACAATGGATTGCCCCGCCGTCCGGGATAATCTCCTCTGAATCGATGGGTATTATTGTCCAGCCGCTTCCGAGTGCCGTCTTATAGGCGTTAAGGGCCTCTGTTTCATAGGTTTTGTGCTGTGAATATACCGGAACCAGAGCCATATTATTTACAAACAATGAGTTCGTATATGTCCTCCATACGCCGTCTGAATTGTCTGGCATAGGGATTCTTACGATTCTGAGCGGTTTTCCGTCAACTGTTGTGGTCTTCAGAAGCGTGCTGTAGTTTTCTTCCAGAATGTCATAATTTATACAGTCCTGTGAGTACTTATACTGGCCGAGAAGTATCGTATCTTCGGATGTAAATTTGGTAAACATATCTATATGTGTTGTCCCTTCTCCGGCGAGCGGTTTTAAAAAGACCGTCTTCTTACACCCCATATAATCAGCGAATATTTTCTGAATATCTGCATCTCTTAACGGCAGGTTTTCCCATACAGAACCTTTCGTAGTCATACAGAGTCCTTTCCCGTTAGTCATAAAGTTGCCACCTTCGAAGTCCATAGAGGGTCTGAATACATTGAGCGAGAGCAGATTTCCGAGTTCGGTAGGAATCTTGTCGTCATAGTATCTGTCTGAATAATACCTGAAATCCACAATCCCGTATTTTCCATCTTTAGATACAATCGGATTCGGTCCGCTGTCTCTCGTCCAGACTGAATCGACACCGGTATTTACGAATACAACATTGCTGTTTATCTTGGTATCCGGAATTCCCCAGCTCTTAAGTCTGCTGATTATTGAACTTTTCATTGAGGCTGTATCGTAGAAGAAATATATCTTTACGCTGTCGATCACTGAGGAGACGATACCTCTGAAGACCTTGTCGTAGTATCCCGGAAAGTATGTAAGGATTATTATAGACGCCGGTTCGAATTCGGCAACGGCCCTTACTTCCGCTGATGGCGGCTGGGTAATTCTGTACAGGGTGATATTACTTGTTCTGTAATCATACAGCCTGATGCCGGATTTCATCTTTTCGGAAGGTGTTTTATAAGCCGGCAGTTTTGGTGGTGGTGTGTAATTAATATCCTCCGCAAACAGACCTGTTGCAATGAATATTGCAATAAAAAACGTTATAAATGCCTTTTTCATTTTATTCTCCTCCGTAGTAGCGGGGGAGTTACACCCGCTTGCCGGATTTGTCCAATTTCTGTTTCCGGGGTATTCTGTATTATGCAATAAATGTCAGACCACTGTTCTTGCTCCCGCCCAATTATTTATTGACAATTAAGCGTTTTTTTTCTATTCAGAGCCTAATTTATGCTTCAAAGGAGCGGATAATGAATTACACAGAGTATTTTCAACTGACACAGGAGCCGTTTTCGAACGCGCCTATCAATAGTTTTTATTTCAACAGCCCGACACACTCACGGGCACTGAATAAGCTGATATTCTCTATTAGCAATATGAAAGGGCTTGCAGTCCTTGTCGGCGATATCGGGACCGGTAAGACCACGCTTGCGAGAAAACTGCTCGAACATCTGCCCGAAGAGGAGTACGAGGCAGCCCTTCTGGTCATAATTCACAGTAATATCAACCCCAACTGGATACTCAAACGGATTGCAATTCAGATGGGAGTCGAATCTCCGGCCGATGAAAAGGCAACTCTTATGACACAGATTTATCAGCGACTTGTGGAGATTTATGAGGAAGGCAGGAAGGCCGTGGTTCTGATTGATGAGGCACAGATGCTCTCTTCCAAGGAGGTAATGGAAGAACTCAGAGGGCTTCTGAATCTGGAAATTCCGGGCAAGAAACTGCTCAATTTTGCATTTTTCGGGATGAAGGAACTCGACAATGTAATGGAACTCGACCCGCCGCTCAAACAGAGGGTTTCCACAAGGATTCTGCTCGAACCACTGGATGAAGAGTCGACCGAGGGGTATATCAGACACAGACTCAGACTCTCCGGTGCAAAGAGGATGCTCTTTACGAATGAGGCCCTAAAGGCGGTTTACAAGTATTCGGGCGGGATTCCGAGGCTCATCAATACGATCTGTGACAACGCGCTCTTTGAGGCATATATTGCCAAACTCAATATTGTGGACGACAGGACTGTCGAAATAATAGCCAAGGACCTTGCGCTTGATAAACCAAAGGCACCTTCGATAAGCGAAGCGGAGACGCCGTCTCAGGTTGACAGGACACTATCTGCGATCGATAAGGAACTCGAGAAACTAAAATAATAAAATTTTTTCAAAGACCGATTTTTGAAAAAGGAGAATGTATGCTGGATCTAAAAAAAGTCTGTTCAAATATTGAGGTTGTACAGGAATCTCTTAAGAAGAGAGGTCAGGATATAGATATTTCAGAGCTTATATCTCTGTCGGAGAAGAGGAGGGAGCTGATTGTAAAGATTCAGGGTGCCCGTACAGAACTCAACCGTATCAACGATGAGATTAAGATTGCTGTCTCCAAAAAGGATAATTCACTCCTTGAGAGCAGAAGGTCGGAGCTCAAGAATTTCTCCCAGAACATAAAGGATATGGAGAAGGAGCTGGACAAGATCGAGACAGAAATAAGTAATCATCTGATGTATATACCGAATATCCCTCATTTCTCTGTCCCTTTAGGAAAAAGTTCGGAGGATAATCAGGAGATAAAAAGATGGGGGAAGAAGCCGGAGTTTTCCTTCGAACCGAAAAATCACTGGGATATCGGCGAAAGGCTCGGGATTCTCGATTTTGAAAGGGCAACAAAGATTGCCGGGACGAGATTTGCCGTCTTAAAAGGTATGGGGGCGAGGCTCGAGAGGGCGCTCATCGATTTTATGCTGGATGTTCATACGAAAGAACACGGATATACTGAGATATGGCCGCCGCTTATGGTCAATACGAAGGCTATGACGGGGACGGGTCAGTTTCCGAAATTCAGGGAGGATGCCTTTCATATAGAGGGGACTGATTACCATCTTATCCCGACCGCTGAGGTGCCGGTTACGAATCTGCATTCGGATGAGATTCTGGATAGTTCTCTGTTGCCGGTAAAATATGTCTCCTATACCCCCTGTTTCAGGGCTGAGGCAGGTGCGGCAGGGAAGGATACCAGAGGCTTAATCCGTCAGCATCAGTTCAATAAGGTGGAACTTGTTAAATTTGCGCATCCGAAAAACAGCTATGACGAACTCGAGAGTCTGCTCAGTGATGCCTGCAGTATCCTTGAGAAACTGAATCTGCACTACAGGGTGGTTGTGCTCTGTACCGGGGATATGGGATTTTCATCGGCTAAGACTTACGATATCGAGGTGTGGCTGCCGGGACAGAATACGTTCAGGGAGATATCTTCCTGTTCGAATTTCGAGGATTTTCAGTCAAGGCGTGCGTCAATAAAATTCAGGGAGAATCCGAAGTCCAAACCTGAGTTTCTGCACACACTCAACGGTTCCGGGCTGGCTGTCGGCAGGACCCTTGTTGCGGTTCTCGAAAATTATCAGAATGAAGACGGTAGTGTTACGATACCCGAGGTATTGAGGCCTTATATGGGCGGCAGGGAGATTATCTCCTGATGTATAAATTATAACCGTCCCTGTTCTTGTAAAAGACGTAATTTTTCTGTATGAATTCATTCAGTTCTTTAAATGTGCTAAGGGGGTATCTCTTCCAGTTGTGAAAGTTGCTCTCGGATGTGTCTATAATGAGTGACGGGGTATTCTTCGTCAGGTCCTCGATGAGCAGATTTCTGTGCTTTTGTATAATATATTTGCCGGAGTCGAAACTGCCGCTCATCTGGGATTCGTTTCCCGGAATATAACCCGCAGTACTTGCCTGAGGGAGGACGAATCTCGAAGCGGGAAGGACCCGGCACTCTTTGTAAAAGTAGTAGTAAAAGAGCGGTGCATAACCCCAGACGAAGATATGTCTGTAATTCTCATTAAAACACCCGTTGCAGCATCCGTCTTCCCTGACCTCCTGCGGGATAATCCTGAAGAGCGGTTCTGTCTCTTCGATAAAGATGGTTTTTTTCGAATATGACAGAAAAGTGTATGTGTTGAATACCAGTACCAGAACGAGTGCATAGGCAGATATGAATCTGAACTCACTTCTACTATCTTCCGGCCTGACAAAACGGAAGGCAGATAGTACTGCGAGCGGATAGACTGTCTGAATGAAATAGTGCGGGAAGAATCTGAATCCGACAAAGACCATAAGAACGGAGAATATCAGTGCGGCTTCGAAGATTACAAGTATTCTCCTTTCGGCCTTATTCCTGCCTTTGAGGTAAAAGAAGAAAAGCGGAGAGATAATCAGGACAAACGGGAGAAGATATTTTATAAATCTTTTCAGGATTTCCGATAACGGGATTGGATTCTGTGAATAGCCTATATTGTGGCCGACTGTAAAATATATAAAGTCTAAAAGATTGCCTCTGGAATAAAAATATAGCACTGAGATGAGCAGAGGTATTGAGAAACCTGTAAGGGATAATACCGGTTTTGCAATGCCCCTTTCTTTCTCTTTTTTTAGTTCTAAAATCAGGGGGATGAGTATCCAGATAGCGGCGTGTTGTTTGGAGAGGGTTGCAAGACCTGTAAAAATGCCAAAGAGGAAGTATCCTTTGGGTGTATTCTGAACCAGAAAGAGAAATGCGGCCGATGCAAAGAGCATCATTATAATTTCACAATTGGTGGCAAACATATCAGTGGGAATATATGCAGAGGTGAAGAGTATATAAAAGAATCCGGCCATAAGTCCGGAGAAACGGCTTGTTTTAAGGAATATCAATGAGGTAAAGAAGGCAATAAGGGGTATAATCAGTATTGTGGTCGTTATATGAACGGCTGTAATGCTTTCGCCGAAGATGAGTTGCGAAAAGAGGTAGAAGATATATATCATAGGGGGTTTATTGTCGGCGAAATCGGTGTATAGATTAAGTCCGTTTTTCAATATTATGCTTCCGATAAAATGGGCGGCCTCATCGTTGCTGAAAAAATCGAAGAAGAAGACGGGTAATCTGATCAGTACAGATAAAGACAGGAAAAAGAAGAAAGAGCAGAGATAGAATTTTCTCTCCTGTAGGTTTTCTGTCCAATCTCTGAAAGAATTCATACGGGCACCTAATAACATAAAAATCAATTTATGTCTAAATATGTTAGTCCACAGTTTTTAGTGCTGAAGGCTGAAGTTCAATATTAGTCCACAGTCCATAGACCACAGACCACAAATTTTAGTTCTGAAGGTGGAAGGGCTGATGTCAATTACTTTTTTTACTTGAAGATTGGGTTTTGTTGTGCTAATGGCAATCCGATTTCACACAGCCCCCGAGGGTGCGGCGGTTCCGTTCTGGTCCCGCATCTGATGACGGAGCTGGAGGCTTAAACCAATTTTCAGGAGGTAAAAGATGCCGGTAATTTCCCTAAAAGAGATGCTGGAGGCTGGTGTTCACTTCGGCCACCAGACGAGGAGATGGAACCCTAAGATGAAGCCTTATATCTTCGGAGAGAGGAACGGAATTCATATTCTGGACCTACAGAAGACGCAGGCACTTTTCGATGCGGCTTATAATTATATCGTCGAGACCGTATCGAAGGGGAACAAGGTCCTCTTTGTAGGTACCAAGAAGCAGGCCGCAGATGTAGTCAAGAGCGAGGCACTGAGGGCCAACATGTTCTATGTAACTGAGAGATGGCTCGGCGGCACACTCACCAATTTTACGACTATCAGAAGGTCCGTAGACAGACTGAAGAGCATCGAGAAGATGGAGACAGATGGTACTTTCTCCAAACTTCCGAAAAAAGAGGTCAGCAATCTTCTGAAGGAGAAGGCAAAACTGCTGGTTGCATTAGGCGGTATCAAGGAGATGAACAAACTCCCGGGAGCACTTTTTCTGGTCGATGCAACCAAGGAATATATCGCAAAGAATGAGGCAAACAAACTTGGTATTCCGATTGTGGTACTTGCCGATACCAACTGTGACCCGGATGGTATCGATTTCCTTATCCCGGGCAATGACGATGGTATCAAATCGATTCAGCTCTTTGCCAATAAGATTGCCGATGCCTGCCTTGAAGGACTCAAGAAATACGAGGAGGTAATGAAGGAGGCAAAGGTAAAGGAGAAGGACAAGAGGGAAGAGGAGAAGGCGGAGAGAGGCAGAAAGAGCGGATTCGATGTGGAGGTAATCAAGAGAAGAAAGAGAACGGCAATACCTCAGCAGGTAGCAAAGGAACTCGAGGAAGAGGAGAGTATAGAGGAAGAGGCACAGAAAGAGGCCGAGGCAATCCTGAGGGAGAGAGAATCCTCGAAGGAAGAGGGAGAGGAAAGCCAGAATTAGTTAAAATATTCAGGAGGTTAATATGTCAGTCAGTATGGATTTAGTAAAGGAACTCAGGGAGAAGACCGGAGCAGGAATGCTCGATTGCAAAAATGCATTAGAGAAGGCAAACGGCGATATAAATAAAGCGATTGAACTTCTGAGAGAGAAGGGATTGGCAACAGCCCAGAAGAGGAGTGCCAAGGTCGCATCTCAGGGAGCCGTTGGTTCGTATATTCATATGAACGGTAAGATCGGTGTGCTGCTCGAGATCAACTGTGAGACGGATTTTGTTGCCAAGACGGAGGATTTCCAGAAGTTTATGCATGAGGTTGCAATGCAGATTGCGGCTTCGAATCCCAGATATGTGAGCAGGGAAGAGGTCCCGGAGGATGTACTTGCAAAGGAGAAGGAGATCTATACAAAGCAGCTCGAGGAACAGAAGAAGCCGCCTCAGGTCATCGAGAAGATAGTTTTAGGAAAAATAGAGAAGTTTTATGAGGATGTATGTCTTCTGGACCAGCCGTATATCAGGGACGACAAAAAGAAGATACACGACCTCTTAAAGGAACTGATTGCAAAACTCGGCGAGAATATAGTTATCAGAAGGTTTGCAAGGTTCCAGCTCGGTGAAGCCTCAAAATGAGCAGCCCAATCTATAAAAGAGTACTGATAAAACTATCGGGAGAGGCACTCTCCGGCGGGACTAAGTCGGGGATAGATGAAAAGACTCTCGAATCGGTAGTGTCTGAACTCAAGGAAGTAGCCTCTATGGGTGTGCAGCTCGCCCTTGTAGTGGGAGGAGGGAATTTTTTCAGGGGAGTGAAGGCAGGGTCGTCCTCGCTCATCGAGAGGGTAACGGCAGACCAGATTGGTATGCTTGCAACCGTTATGAACGCACTTGCCATTTCCAGTGCCTTCGAGAAGATGGGAGTGCAGTCAAGAGTCCAGTCCGCAATCGATATCAATCAGCTTTGTGAGCCGTATATCCGCAAGAGGGCAGTCAGTCATCTCGAGAAGGGTCGTGTTGTCATCTTTGCTGCGGGAACCGGTAATCCGTATTTTACAACCGATACTGCAGCAGCCCTCAGGGCAATTGAGGTAAAGGCTGATGCCATCTTTAAGGCAACCAAGGTGGACGGAATCTATGATTCGGACCCCGAGATAAACAAGGCCGCCGAACGTTTCAAGAGGCTTTCATATCTGGATGTCCTCAAAAAGGGGCTCAAGGTAATGGACTCGACGGCTGTCTCGCTCTGTATGGATAATAATCTGCCCATTGTCGTTTTTAACTTGTTAGTTAAGGGAAATATTGTTAAGGTAATCAGAGGTGAGGATATAGGGACGGTTGTCGGGAGTCTGAAGAAAGAGGCATAACTTTTTTCAAGGAGTGTGATTTCAATGGAAAACGTTGATAGTGTATTGAATGAATTTAAGGGAAAGGTAAGCCGCGCAATAGACGTTTATGCCAAGAATATCGCAAGGCTCAGAACCGGTCGTGCCAACATTCAGATACTTGACGGTGTCAAGGTGGATTACTATGGCAATCAGGTCCCGATAAATCAGGTTGCTACCGTCAGTATCCCCGAGCCCAATCTGATTATGCTGAAGGTCTGGGACCGCAATGCCGTCTCTGCAGTTGAAAAGGCCATACTTGCATCCGATATAGGGGTTACTCCCTCCACACAGGGAGATGTAATAAGGGTCCCCTTCCCGCCGCTTACAGAGGAGAAGAGAAAGGACCTGATAAAGCAGGTCAAGAAGATGGCTGAGGAGTGCAAGGTCGAGATAAGGAACTTCAGAAGAGAGAGCAATGATAAGGTCAAGAGTCTGGAGAAGGGGTCGAAGATAACCGAGGATGATTCCAAGAAAGCCGCTGAAAAGATTCAGAAGGAGACTGATGCAGCGATAGCCAGAATCGATGAGATTGTTGCAGCCAAAGAGAAGGAACTCTTAGAGATTTAATATCTGATGCCTTTTGAACAGAAAAGCAGAATAGATTCGTCTAAGCTTCCGGTTCATATTGCAATAATTATGGATGGAAACGGAAGGTGGGCAAACGAGAGGGGACTAAAGAGAATCGAAGGCCACAGAAAGGGCGGAGAGGTTGTTGATGATATAGCCACCTACGCGAGGGAGATTGGCATAAGATATCTCACCCTGTATGCCTTTTCGACAGAGAACTGGCAGAGGGACCCCGAGGAGGTCTCCTTTCTGATGAATCTTCTGGCCGATTTTTTAAGAGATAAGCGTGAGAAGATTCTGAAGAACAATATACGGCTCAATGTCATAGGAAATACCGGGGACCTCCCTGATTTCGTAAGGGAGAGACTCTTCTCCCTGATGGAGGAATCGAAAGATAATTCCCGGATGATGCTGACACTGGCTCTGAGCTACGGCTCCCGCAGTGAGATTATAAATGCCGTAAAATCTGCCATTCGTGACAGTCTGTCAGGTGCGCTTGATCCCGAAGGGCTTACAGAAGAGAGGTTCTCCGGATACCTTTACACGAGGCAGATGCCCGACCCTGATATTCTGCTGAGGACCGGCGGGGAGAAGAGGGTCTCGAATTTTCTTCTGTATCAGATTTCGTATGCCGAACTGATATTCGTGGAGAAGAAATGGCCGGATTTTACACCGAAAGACCTCGAAGAGGCAATAATCGAGTTCCAGAACCGGCAGAGAAGATTCGGCAAAGCAAAATCTCTTGTCTGAAAGAGGGATTATGGGAAATTTCCTCAAAAGACTCATATCGGCTCTTGTATTGCTGCCGCCGGTAATCTATCTCATCTATCTGGGAGGGATTTATATAAATCTCCTCGTTGGTCTGGTCGTTATGCTGTGCAGTATAGAATATTACCGGATGACGGGTTTTGTGAAATCATCTCTTTTCGTTGCGGTATTCTTTTCGGCCGCTGCCTATTCGGGACTTGCCTTTTTTGCTCCGGAAAATGGTTTTTTTGTTATTACGGCAGTTCTGATACTCTCGGGACTCTATGCCCTCTTTACTATCAGAGAGATAAAAGGCTCTTCCTCGAGGGCCGCTTATCTGTATTCAGGAATCATATATACCGGGGTCTTTCCTGCATTCATTCCGCTAATCAGGACCTATGACCCCGAAAACGGTTTTTATTATCTCTTTACCTTTCTTGCGGTGATCTGGCTCTCGGATACCTTCGCATATTTTACAGGGAAATCGCTGGGAAGACACAAACTTTATGAGATTGTATCACCCAAGAAGACAATAGAAGGTTCAGTCGGAGGGCTTCTCGGAGGGATTGCCGGTGTCTATATCATTGCCCTCTTCTTCGGGAAAAGTCCGTCCCCGGTCTTTGTGGTACTCTCTGGTATCGTTGTGAATCTCGTCGGTCAGGCAGGTGACCTCTTTGAATCGATGTTCAAGAGGGATGCAGGGATAAAGGACTCAGGGAATCTCATACCGGGACACGGGGGTATGCTCGACAGGGTGGATGCAATTATCTTTTCGGCACCGGTTATGTATCTGGTAATCAGGTTCGTCTTATGAAGAAGATTGCTATTTTAGGGTCTACCGGCTCTATCGGGAGACAGGCACTTGCCGTTATTGATAAAAACAGGGACAGATTTCAGGTCAGCGTACTCGCAGCAAATTCGAATGCCGGCTTACTTTACAGGCAGATAAAGAGATTCAGACCCGAAAGGGCCGTTATGTTTCAGGAGCAGGCGGCGGATAATCTGAGAAAGATGATAAAGGGTAAGATGAAGACCGAAATCCTGTCGGGCAGCAGGGCGATCGATATGATTTCTTCCGATAAGGATATCGATGTCCTGCTGGTGGCCGTAACCGGCATAAGCGGTCTTGTGAGTGTAATTAATGCTCTCAGAAACGGGTTGTGTGTGGCACTTGCAAACAAGGAATCGCTTGTAGCGGGCGGCAGATTTGTTATGGAGCAGATATCGAAGGGGCGGGGAATGCTGATACCGGTGGATTCCGAACACTCGGCGATCTTTCAGCTGATAGCCGGTGCCGATAAAAAGTCGATTTCAAATGTAATTCTTACCGGAACCGGCGGGCCTTTCAGGGGGAAGAGCTTCGAACAGATAAAGGACGCAACTATTGCCCAGGTTTTGCGGCATCCGAGATGGAATATGGGTAAGAAGGTCTCGGTAGATTCTGCTACAATGGTCAACAAGGCCTTCGAGATGATCGAGGCCAGATGGCTTTTCGGACTCGGTGCAGATGATATAAAGGTCGTGATTCACCCGCAGGCGCTGGTTCATTCACTCGTTCAGCTCAGAGATGGTTCCTATCTTGCCCATATAGGTCCTACAGATATGCGGATTCCCATAGGCTATGCACTTTCATATCCTGAAAGGCTTGGAAATATTATGAAGACTGCACAACTCAGTGAACTCGAGGATATATCGTTCGAGAAGGTAAGGCCTCCGTTCGACCGCCCGCTCAGGATTGCCCGCAGGATAATAGAACAGGATAACGATATGGGTATAGTATTTAATGCAGCGGACGAGGTAGCTGTCGAGTCATTCCTCGAAGGCAGGATATCTTTCGGTGATATTAACAGAATTGTTGAATATGCAATGAAACATTTCAGGGCCTCCGGCATCAGAACAGTATCAGATGTCACGGAGTTTGATTTGGAAGTAAAGAGACTGATTAAAAAGCACATAGAGAGGTTCTGATGGGGTTTATATACACTATCCTGATGATAGGAGTTCTGATATTTATCCACGAACTCGGGCACTTTATCGTTGCCAAACTGATGAATGTAAAGGTTCTGAAATTCTCACTCGGGTTCGGTTCGCCTATCTTTTCATTCAGACGTGGTGAGACCATATATCAGCTGAGCTGGATTCCGTTTGGCGGATATGTCAAGATGCTCGGGGAGAATCCCGAAGAAGAGACTGCACCGGAGGAGGCAGCAAGGTCGTTCTATAATCAGACACCTTTTAAGAGATTGCTGATAGTCCTTGCAGGGCCACTGATGAATCTCTTCTTCCCGTTTTTTATTTACTATCTTGTGTATGCGGTCCCTTCACAGGAGATATCCAACCGTATCGGGATGGTGATGGAAGGGAGGCCTGCCGAGGCCGCCGGCATCAGGAACTACGACAGGATAGTGGAGGTCGACGGAAAGAAGACGGATTACTGGAGAGAACTTCTGCGGGAGATATCCAAAAGACCCGGCAGGACTGTCGAGATGAAGGTGGAAAGAGACGGAAAGATTATCCCCCTGACTGTAAATATCGCTGCCGAAAAGGAGGTCTCCAAATACGGATTTACGCAGATTCTGGGCAGAATCGGTGTGAGTCCCTATATGCCCGCCTCCGTTATCTATATACCCGATGAGAATTCGCCTGCATTCAGATCCGGTCTGAGGTCTTTTGACCAGATAAAGAAGATAGACGGTGCTGATGCAGAGTCATTTTTCCGGCTCGAAAAAATACTGAATGAGAAGAAGGGAAGAGAAGTCAGGGTTGAAATTCTGCGTGGTGAGGAGAAGAAGAAGGAAGAGATTCTGATGACGGCAATGCCGCCGCAGGAACTCGGTATAGAACAGGCCGAACTATATATCTATAAGGTCGAAAAGGATACCCCTGCAGAGAGAGCCGGTATGAAGGCGGGAGACAAAATAGTATCTGTCAACGGGGCAAAACTGATATATTTTGCAGAACTTGAGTCCATATTTGCAAGAGAACCGGACAGGGAACACGAATTCGGGATTCTGAGGGGGGCCGAACTTCTGAACCTGAAAATGAAACTTGAAAAGCAGGTAAAGAAGGATGATTTCAAGCAGGAGTACAATTACTTTATTTTCGGAGCATCGAACAATTCTTATTTTACGGACGGCGACATACTTAACAGGGGATTCTCTCCGCTTGATGCGGTTGATGATGCCTTTTATGAGACCATCGATGTGATAAAGGCTACTGCTGTAGGTGTATATCAGCTTTTCACAGGGCAGATATCCTTCAAGACGGTTGGCGGGCCTATAATGATATTCGGAATTGCCGGCAAGGCTGCCAAGAAGGGTATGTCGATTTTTCTCAATGTTATGGCACTTATCAGTATAAATCTCGGCATAATAAATCTGCTTCCGCTTCCGGTTCTCGACGGCGGACATATAATAATGAGCCTGATAGAAATGATTATGAGGCGGCCGATTCCGGTTAAGGCAAGGGTAGTTGTAAATCTTATAGGAATTGTAATGATTCTTACGCTGACCGTCCTTGTTATATTCAATGATATCGCAAGATACAGCGAGGATATCGTCTCTTTTATCGTAAGGTTGTTCAGATGAAGGTACTTGCGTTCGATACATCTTCCGATACAGGCGGCATTACGCTTCTGGGTTCTGAAAAAGGTATTGTTCGCCTGAAACTGAATGATACAAACAGGATTGCCGAAAGCATATATTCACTTGTTGACAGGGTTCTGAAGGAGGCTGAAACGGAGACAGGTAAGATAGATTTATTCTCTTCTGTCCTTGGTCCGGGCTCATTTACAGGCTTGCGTGTTTCTCTCTCGGTAATAAAGGCTTTTGCATTTGCACTCGGAAAACCTGTCTTTGGCACGGATACTATGAAACTTATGGCGTATGAAGCCCTTAAAATAAAAAATTCTGAAAGGATGTTCATTATCCAGAATGCGCGGAGAGACGAAGTCTTTTTTTCGTCTTTCGACAGCCGGCTGAATGAGATAGAGAAAATCAGGATTATCCCGGCCTCTTTGGTTGCCGGACTTGTCAGAAGAGAGAATATGCCCGTCGTCTTCAGGGAGGATGAAATAAGAGACCTGATACCTGAAGGAGCAGATGGGATTCAGATAGAGAAGGACCTCTCACTCTCCTGTGCAGAGCTCTCTGTCAGACTGTATGATAAATGCTGTAATAATGGTTCCGCTTCCGATATCGAACCGATATATGTGAGAAATGATATAGTAAGAAAAAAACTTTGACACCGATAACAATCCGGACTAACGTCATGCTACTAAAAAGGGTGAACAGACTTATGTCATTTTCTGTGAGATTAATTCTTTTTTGCCTGATAGCAGGAGTTTTACTGCTCTCCTGTGAAAAAATCAGGAAATCAGGACCGGAAAAGCCGTCTGATATAAGATGTGTGGAGTGGTTTGACGGCTGTAATCTCTGTTATGTTAATGAAAAGGAAGTGGTCTGTACAAAAAGAGATTGTCCTCCGGACCAGTTAAGTCCGGCAGGTTGCAGAAAATACGAGGACGGAAGCGGACCGGTGAAAGATATCCCCTCCGGTTGTCTGATATGGTTTGACGGCTGTAACCGGTGTGTCATCGAAAAGGACGGGAAGAAAACCTGTACCAAACTGTATTGTAATATCGGGATGTATCGGAAACCATATTGCGTGGAGTACCGGAAATAAAAAATATTGTAACTGCAACGTCAAAATGTTACATTTCTGCAAAATTAAAATGTTACATTTTTCGGCTTCATTGATTTTCATATAACTGCCTCACTATATTCTTTTACTATCCCTGATTTTGTTTTGCAAAGTCTTTTTCCT
>DYEF01000015.1 GCA_020725805.1 Bdellovibrio sp. | reverse complement strand
TGTTAATAAATGAGGCAACGACCATCGTTGACCTCTAATAAATGAATGTGGCATTTGACCACAAAAAAATATGGAGGACAACCCACCTTTCATAAATACAGGTATAAAAATTTCTAAAAATTTCTTTCTGCCTAAAAAATATGCGGTTGGACAAATCCGGGTGCCGGGCAGAAAAAAGTTTAAAAATGAGATTGACAAGTCCGTCCGTTTCGTGTATACAATGATTTCAGGGATAAAGATATGATTTCGGAACTCAGAAAAATCAAAAACCTCGAGAAGAAGAACCTCACGAAGGAAAGACTGCTTAAGGCTGCAAAAAAGATCTTTGCAGAGAAAGGTTATCACAACACCATTGTCTCTGAGATAGTAAAGAGCGCCGGGGTCGGTCAGGGTACATTTTACAGAAATTTCATTGACAAACGCGATATCTTCGAAAACCTGCTCAATGAGCTGACAGAGAAGCTTCTGCTCTCCTTCTCCGATATGAGCAGTGAACTTCCCAAAAACAGTCAGGAATACAGGGATGCCTCCGTAAGGGCTATCAGGCGGATGATTAAGACGGTTATCGAAAACAGGGAACTGGTTACTATTTTCATCAAGGAAGCCGTTAGTGTCGACAGGGAACTCGAACGTAAGATTTATGAATTTCAGATGAAATTTGCACAGCTTGCAAAGTATTATCTGGATTACGCTATCGAAAAGGGGTTTGCCCGCAGGTGCGATTCAGACATCGTCTCGAAATCAGTTGTTGGACTCGGTTTCTCTTTTCTGAACATGTGGCTCGCGGAACTAATCGACGAGAAGGACGTAGACAGAATAATAAACGAGGTCGTGGATTTTGCATTTTTTGGTCTGGCGGGAAATACAGGTACTATCAGAAAGGAGTAAAAGATGAAGAAACTCGAATCAAAAAGAGTCCTTGTAACAGGTGCTGCCAGCGGCATTGGAAAATCTCTCTGTGAACTTCTTGCAGATGAAAAGGTGGTTTTATACCTTGCCGATATCAATGAAGATTCGCTGAAAAAGGTCACCGGAGAAGTCCTGCAAAAAGGTATAAAGGCAAAGTACTTTGTCTATGACATTTCTGACGAAAAATCGGTAAAATCAGTTGCCAGTTCCATTCTGTCCGAAGGAAATCTGGATGTCCTCGTAAACAATGCCGGAATCGGATATTCGAACGACCTTGTCGATACACCGCTCGATATCTGGAAGAAGCTGATAAACGTGAATCTTCTGGGACCGATATACCATACTTACGCCTTTCTGGATTCGATGAAATCAGCCGGCAGGGGGCATATAGTAAATGTCTCATCGGGTCAGGCGTTCTTCAAACTTCCCGGATGGGGAGCATACGCAAGCGTCAAAGCAGCCCTTGGTGTCTTCTCCGAGATTCTGCACTACGAACTCAGAAAATACGGAATCAGGGTGACAACGGTATATCCCTTTATGGTAAATACTCCTTTCTATAAGGAGATTGAAGGAGAGACATGGGGTGCAAAGCTTTCAATGAAACTCGTCCCGTATTATTCGATGAAACCTGAAACAGTGGCAAAAATAATTCTCAAGGCCATCAAGAGAGAGAAAAAGGTCGAAAAGGTATCTCTCCTTAACGATGTCGGCTTCTACTCGCAGTTTATCCCCTTTGCACAGGATGTGGTTGCCACGACTTCGGCCTTTTTTCTAACCAAGAGAAAGTGAGGAGAATATGCTGAATTTACTGAAGATTCTGGCAGAAAAAAATCTGGGTTTCGAGATGAAAGAGGTAATGAGCGGAACCCACAGATTTGAGAAAGGCTGCGGACCTGAAGGGGAATTTCCGTTTGAGTTCAGTGTGGTCTGGGGTACCGACAATCTGGCCGACTGGATAAATCCCAAGAACGGGAACTTCCTTACAAATCACCTTTATGGTTCTGTCACCGTTGGAGGACTCTGCGAAAATACAGAAGTAAAGGGGACTCTCGAGTTGAGATATTTTACCGAATTCAAGATCAGATACAGATTCGAATTCGAGGTAAACGGAAAAGGATATATCTACATAGGCGAAAAGGTAAACATCAAGCCATGGAATCTGCCGGTCTCTCATACCACCTGTTTCGGGACGATTGTCGAGAAGGAATCCGGCAGACTTATCTCCCGCCCGCTGGCATTCTTCAGATACTCTACCATCCCTGCATTTCTGATGAGTTTCAGACTGAAGAAAAGATAAAATCTCAAGTCGTCAGGCAGGAAAAATATCAATCAGACAGAACACACCTGATACCTGAATACTGCCCAGATTACAAACCGGTAACACACCCGTCTCCCGAAAAACAGAAAAACCTATATACATACCACAAGTATAAAGATGTGATTTATGCCACTTGCAAAACGATGAAACTTCTATAGAATATCAATCAACATATTTTGGTGGAGGTAAAAATGAAAACCAGTAAATTACTTTTTCTCTTACTTCCTGTCATCTACTTCTCCTGTTCTTCGGAGATAGAACCGATAAACCCCTATGACCCCGAATCCCCGAAGACAATTCAGGCACGGGGCGAACTGAACGGGGTCGTCAGTCCCGAGGATTACAGTGACATCAAAAAAGTAAACTTCACTGTGAGTATCAAGGATACATCCTATACTGCTCTTGCAGAAAGGGATGGCAGGTTTACAATCAGGGATATTGAAAAAGGGACATATTTTCTGCGCATTGTTGCCTCCGACCCGACTTACTATGATGCAGAGGTCGGTCCTGTAACGATAATTCCGGGTCAGAAGACCAGTGTAGGTGTAATAAACCTGAATTACAAAAAGGGGATTGTGCGGGGGTATATAAAGAAAAAAGATGAGAAAAACAACTCCGAGACCGGCGTCGGAAACGCAAGGGTATCTCTGATTTCCGGCTATAAATCATCCGGATTTATGATGAGACCTGCGCCCAATAATTGTGATAATTTTAATATGGGAAAGGTATATACATCTACATCTGATGCAGACGGAAGCTTTATCTTTGATGAGGTGAAGGTGGGAACTTATAGTCTCAGCTCTTTCGACGAAAATAATGGGCTGGGATTTCTCGGAAACTCTGTTGTTGTTGAGGAAAACAAGTCTGTTGATATAGGGGTTGTTAATCTTGTTCCTCCTTCCGCACTTATTCAGGCAGAGGAGGAGAATAGTTCCGGCAGACCCATATCTGTAACAAAATCGGACAAAATAAAGATTGTCTTTTTTTACGGTGACTTTCTGAAGGAGTTCAGATTATCTGTCAATTCCGCCTCAGATGACACAGGATGGAAGGAGCTCACCCAAAACAGATACGAAATCGTTGAATTTAATAAAGGCGAAGGCGAGTATAATATTTATGTAAAATTCAGGGATATCCTGTGTCGTGAGACGCCACTCTACTCTGTAAAGGTATTCCTCGATAAAACGCCGCCTGTTGCAGAGAATATCTATTTCCCCGACGCAGTGTCGGATTATATCAATTCGGACAACATCAGGATAGCACTGACTGCCGGCGACAATTACTCCGGTTTCAAAAATCTCTCTTTAAGAAAAATCATTGTAGATGAAGATGAGCTCCCGGGCAGCACTCCGGACGGGAGTTTCTTCGAAGAAAGACAGATTGCGTTTGGCACATTTTCAGGTGAATTCTCAGAACCAATCACAGGTAAGACAGGAAAGAAGATTCTTCTTCTGCAACTCAGAGATGAGGCCGGAAACGAGAGTGAAGTCTACAAAAAGGAGTTTTTCTTCGATAATATTATGCCGGAGATAGATATCGAAGCTGACGGAGCAAAGAGCATCAATGGAACCGAAACTGTAAACTCCGCTTTCGTTAACCTCAGGATAAAAAGCACAGCCCCAAACAAGGTAGCAGATATAGACAGGATAAAGGTCTTCTTCGGGTCAGAGAGCGAACCCCAGAACTGGGATGTCTACAGAGATATGTATCCGGTCGTCCTCCCTGTCAGAAACGGGGTTCTGGACATTAAAGTGAGAGTAGCGGACAGGGCGGGAAACGTAAGCAACGTCTTTACGAAAAGAATAGCGGTTGATACACTACCGCCGCAGATAAGCAGTATCAGGGTAAACAACGAAAAAAAATATACAAATTCAAACCTTGTAAACATCGAGATAAGTGGTCAGGATATCTCCGAGATGATAATATCCAACAACTACGATTTCAGCGGCTCAGGCTGGGTCCAGTATGCAAATTCTCTGAGCAATTACGATATCGGGTCTTCAGAGGGCCTGCACAATATTTTCTTCAGATTCAGAGACGCATCGGGAAATGAGACAGATGCATTCGTAAAGGAGCTGATACTCGACACCACGCCACCCTGCTCTCCGGAAAACATCAGCGTCTCAAACTCCAGATTTTCAGCACAGAAGAACAAGTACTTCACGAATGTCAGCACCCCGCTCTTCTCATGGCAGTACCTCTGCCCCGATTCGGGCGAGATCGAAAAATACAGGATTGAAATCTACAAGGACTATGAAATCTACTTTACAGGCGAATCATACACCAGCAATACCATTATTCCCTATATTCAGGACGGGGAGTATCTGGTGAAAATATCTGCGACTGACTGGGCAGGGAACAGGAGCCTTTCGCCAGTTGAAATCCCTCTTGTAATCGACACAATCCCTCCCACAAGTCCCAGACTGAAGAAGGTCGAATACACTAAAACAAATCTGCCTGCACATCCAGACTGTCAGTTCCTCGGATATATTGATGTTGATATCTCAGTTCTGCCGGATGATGAAAATATAACCGACTATAAATTCCAGATATCGGGCGGTTATGATGAAAACTGCTTTTATATCAACTGGTTTATGGATATAAAAGACCTGCCTAATCAGCTGATAGATGAAGATACTGTCAGATTCTATGTCGCCCAAAATGATACCACAACCCTGATGATAAGAGGTGTGGACGAGGCAGGGAATTACAGTGATATCGACTTTGTAACCATAACGGAAGATTCACTTCCGCCAAACAATATCCGCAATCTGAAAGCCGAAAACAATGATTCAAAGGTGCTTATCTCGTGGGAACCGCCGGATTATGAGAGTGATATTTCCGGGTATCTGATATATTATGGCTATTCGAATTATTCTCTCAATGGTAGTTTTGCTGATAATGGCTCATCTCCAATAAACGTCGGGAAACCCTGTAAGATCGACAACAACGGGAAGGAGGTGTGTGAGTTTTGGCTGACCGGAGTTCCAAATGGTATGCCTTTTTATATCGATGTTGCGGCTTATGACGATACTAAGCCCAATCCAAACATAGGAAGTATATCTTTCAAACCGGCTATGGCTATCGCGGGAGAGATATCCCCGGACCTGATAAGGGATATATCCTTAAACGAGGTTGGCGCAGAAACTGATTCTTCATTTGAGGCAGTGGAGGAGAGAGACGGATTATTATATGTAACTACTGGCAACAAAAACGGGAACGGAGGATTGCATATAATTGATGTCTCATCCCCAAGGACCCCCGTCTTGCTTGGGCATATAAAAAGACCTGAATTTAAAACTATGCATCAATTAGAACTTTATGGAAGATATGCCTTTGTGGCAGACGGTGAAAATGGAGTTGTGATTTTTGATGTTTCAGAACCATCGAATATAAAGGTCGTGAAAAATATTACATTGCCAGTTGATAATTTTGCATCCAGTTTAGCATTTAACAATAATTATCTCTTTGTGGGGGTTAATGGCCCAAACCCAAACCCTTCAAATTCATCGATATGGATTTACGATATCTCTGATATCTCAAACCCACAGCTGAAAAAGACTCAGAATCTTACGATTAAATATATTTCCTCAATGGTGATTCAGGGAATTTATCTCTATGTTGGGGCCTTTTATGACAATATGTTTATCTTTAATATTTCAGATATTGAAAACATTACTTTAAAACAGGAATTGTCGCAAAGCACGATAGGAATGGAGGTGTTTCAGGATAAGTTGTATATACTTGATTCTACAGAAATGTCGATATTCAGATATAATTCGCCGCTTAGCCCGGGTAATTTTTCCAAAGAGAATGAGATATCTACAAATGATATTGGACTGAACATTATTTCAGAAGGTATATACTATTATATATCGACAAATGGCGGCATAAGAATATTCCGTAACTATGGACAGAATGAATTTTTATATGAAATCGAGAATGATAACTATGGACACCTAAGAAATAATATTTCGACTGATAAATATTATTATGTTACACAGAAAGATATAGATGTTTCCAAAACCCTGCTTTTTGTAAGCAATTTTAATTCTTACGCAAACTCATCGTCAATTAAAATATTCTCACTCGCTAATCCCAGAAGTCCCAAAAAGGTTGGCGAATACTATTATACAGATATGAACAATTTAGATATCACTATATATAAAGAGCTTATTGGAATTATTGATACTTCGTTTATTGAATTTGGGAAACACATTAATGATCTTAGCCTCAATAAGACTTATCAGGATGATCTTGGTCCATCTCATGGAAAGTATATTAATTTTTATGATAGCGGGGTGTATGCTGTAACTGATGACAGGGTAATTCTCTACCATTTTAACCTCAATCAGGTGTTACAGGAGAGTTACAATATAAGTAATTCGTCAAATCGTGAAATAATATCAGCCATCCCTGTTGACGGTTATCTCTTTGTAGGAGTTGATAATAATAAGGAGGATTATAACAATTGTATAGAAGAGATTGAGATTGTTAGTTTAAAAGACTTTACTCTCAGAAATACCCTGACAATAGGAAACTGCGGACAGGAGACTCACTATGTAGAGCAGAATTACGCCTTTGCTTTGTTCTCCAGGTATCTCTATGTCGCTGTTCCGGGACGAGGTATTCTAATCTATGATATATCAGAAGTGGAATCTCCAGTCTTAAAAAACATATATATCAATAATCACGGCCATATGGCTGGTGAACTCTCAATTAGTGGGAGATATTTGTACTATTCGTCGTATAGTGCATTAGGGGTTATTAGGGCGTTTCTTGGAGATCCTGTTAATCCGGAGCTCAGGAATCTGAAGACATCAGATTCGTATGTTAATAAAATTGTTATAAGTGGTGAATTTGCATATACAGGTTTACAAACCTCACTTACATCCTATGATTTTTCTAATGATGGTGATAATGTGTATTCTAAATATTTCTTTAATGTGTATGAGGCGATGCCCTCGATTACAGGAAATATTGCTTATGTCTCAAACCTCAATAGAGGAATCATAATATTGAAGCTGGAGTAAATAATTTCTGGATATTCTCTCTGTGTCCCGAACGTTCTGTATAAGAAAAGAGGCTATTCCTAAAGGTATCTCTTTAATTGCTTGATATTCTGTATCAAATTGACTATTATTGAACAACAGGTGTTCTATATATGTATAAGTTAGATATTTTTAAAAGGATTCTGATTTTTATACTCTCTTTTATTATCTGTTGTTCATCAAAACCCGAATCGAAGCAAAAGAAAGGAGAAGAGATGAAAGAAATATTCAGCCCGGTAGTAGCAGGCTCATTCTATCCCGCAAGCCAGACAGAGCTCAAGGGTATG
This sequence comes from Bdellovibrio sp., assembly GCA_020725805.1. Classification (GTDB taxonomy): domain Bacteria; phylum Myxococcota; class SpSt-1050; order SpSt-1050; family SpSt-1050; genus SpSt-1050. Next base: position 30,824 of record DYEF01000015.1, on the reverse strand, counting down.
CTCGATAAATTCGATAAACAGGTGAAAAAGACTGTAGAGAACAAGGGCGAAGTATTCGGACTCATATCACCACACGCAGGTTATATCTATTCGGGCAGGACCGCAGCTTACGGGTTCAAGCTCGCAGAGGGGAGAAAGTATGACCTGATTGTGGTTATGGCACCATCTCACAGAATGAGAGGACACAAGGCCGCAGTACTGAATTATGATACATATAAAACACCGCTCGGGGAACTGCCTATCGACAGAGAAGCGGCATCAGAACTACTCAAAGACACTAAAAACTTCATATCCGAACCGGGGTATTTCAAGGTTGAACACTCGCTTGAAGTCCAGTTGCCCTTTGTTCAGTATTACCTGAAAGACCCGAAAATTCTGCCAATCATCGTCCCTGTCTATGACAAGAAGGCACTGAGGGAGATCGCAACTTCAGTATACAACTCGCTCAAGAAGAAGAACGTGCTCTATATTGCGAGCTCGGATATGTCCCATTACAAGCCTTATGACGAGAATAATGCCGTTGACGAATATTCACTCTCCGTTCTGAAGAAGAATGACCCTGATACGCTCTTCGACGAGGAGATGCAGGAGAAGACACAGTTCTGCGGTATTGCCCCGATTGTTGTCCTGATGAACATTGCGAGACTCGCCGGTGCCGACGGACCTTATGTGGTATTCCACGAAAATTCGGGAGATACAGCGGGTGACAAGAGTGCTGTCGTAGGATACGGCTCTGTCGCATACTTTAAAGGGTCAAAATCAAAGCTGAAGGAACTCAAGGAGAGTGAATCGGGAGGAGTCAAGATCGAAAAGGAGGGAAATGTGAAATACACACTCACCGATGAAGAGAAGAAGGAACTTCTTACCCTTGCCAGAAATTCAGTAGAGTACTATCTGAAGAACAAGAAGGAGATGGATTACAGGCCCAAGTCAGATAAACTCAAGGAGAAGGGTGCTGCATTTGTGACACTGAAGAAACACGGCGACCTGAGAGGTTGTATCGGCCATATTATGGCATTCGAACCACTCTACAAATCCGTTCTCTCCAACGCAGTTAATGCCGCTGTAAACGACCCGCGGTTTATGCCGGTCGAGATGAGCGAACTGAAGGATATTGAGATTGAGATATCTGTACTTACACCGCTTGAGCCTATCAAAAAGGAGGATATCGTTCTGGGACGGGACGGACTCGTGCTGACAAGAGGATTCAATAAAGGTGTCTTTCTGCCTCAGGTACCCGAGGAGGCGGGATGGAAGACTGTCGATGAATATCTGGCTCACCTGTGCCTCAAGGCCGGACTCAATATGGACTGCTACAAAAAGGGGGATATAAAACTCGAAAAGTTCGAGGCGATCGTTTTTCACGAGAGCGATTTTATAAAGAAATAGAGGAGGAAGAGACTGATGTACAGATATGGATATTTTCTTTTGGCCGGGATACTCCTGTTTTCAGCCTGCCAGTGCGAGGATTCGAAACTCGAGGAGATTACCCCGTTTTACGAGTGTACGAACTGCTCATCAGACAAGATCATTGACTTCGGAACCGTCCGTGTCAATACCACAAAGGAGCTGGACTTAACTATCAGAAACTCCGGCAAAAATAATCTCGAATTCAAATCCGTAGCCGTCTCCTTTACGTCAGGGACAAACTCCGATGCCTTCAGTGTAGTCCAGTTTACACCGTCCATTTCACCGTCCCAGAGCGGCATCATAAAGATTGCATACTTTCCGCGAAAATCCGGAACCGATGAGGGAAAACTGACGGTAGAATGGTATCACAACAAGGCAGCAAATGTGGTTAAATCCGAGACATATACCCTGAAGGGAAAGGGCGCGGAGGCAAAACTTGATGTCTGCACAGGGGACGAGAACGGGAATATCGTGAAATGTACATCAGACTGTGAGACAAGCCAGAAAGACGGCTGCCTTTCGGTTGATTTCGGCTCCGTTGACCCGAAGACCTCCGATGTATCCAGAAGGACTGTCATTGTCAGGAATGCAGGTGAGATCCGGATGATTCAGAAAGAGATCAGGATAAGACAGTGTCCCTTAAACAACAATCAGTGCGAAGAAAACCAGATGATAAACGCCTACGAATTCTCTACCGAGCCGGCAAACACAAAAGAGATTGCGGTCGAACCAAAGAAAAACAATACTACGGCGGTAATCTACAAACCCGCTGACGGGGGGAAAGATATCGGTCAGATAATCGTTACCACAGATGACGAGATTCTTGATGAAGTGATAATCAGCATTACTGCTGTCGGAATGGCACCGAAACTCTGCTATGAAGCACCCTTTTATGATTTTGGTGTCGTGCCGGTCAATACAAGGGCGGATAAAGTCTTCAATCTCAAAAGCTGCGGCACAAAACCGGTCAAGATTCTGAGTATCGCCCTCAACAATAATGCGGACAACGAATTCGGATACGACGGGACAACCAGTCCTACCTCTCAGGAACTGGCACCCGACACCGAAGTGGGACTCAAACTCTATTATCTGCCTAAAAACGAGGGACTCGACACCGCATCAGTAATTGTTGAATCGGACGACCCGTCGCTCAAGAATGGAAAGGCTACAATAAACCTTATGGGAACAGGACAGAATCTTCCGTCCTGTATTCTCAAAATCGACCCCCAGTCTCTGGACTACGGACATATGGCAGCGGGACAGAAGCAGCTCAAGGATTTCTATATCTACAATCTTGGTGACGGTGCCTGTGAGGTTACAAAATTCGAGGGACCAACAAACAGAGACAATTTCAAGATAATCTCGATGTTCATTCAGGGCTCCTCTTCCGGTGCAATCTCGAGCATTCCCTTTTCGATGATGCCGGGCGACAGAGTAAAAGTACAGATGGAGTATACGGCGCAGACAGAAAAGACCTGTCTTGACGACAAGATGATAATATACTCCAATTCGGTCGATTCTCCGTACGAGACACTGTATCTCACCGGATGCGGCGGAGAGGAACCCGTATGCAAATTCTTCATTTTGCCGGAAAACAACAAACTGAGCTGGGGAAATGTCCCTGTCGGCAAGACATACACCCGTTCGGTCGTGCTCGAGAACACAGGAACTTCCGAGTGTTTTATAAATACCGGCGCCTTTGGTCCGAATGTGGGGAAGTGGTTTAAGCTGATACGGACACCGCAGTATCCTCTCAGGGTTCCGGTCGGGACGAATGCCCGTTTTGATATCTGGTGTACACCGGATAAAAACGGATTTGCACCGGACAAGGACGGTAATCCCGACAGCAGCGGCACAAAGAACTTTATCAGTATCACCACAACGGACCCGAACAACCCATCTCTTACCTTCCCGATGATATGCAGCGGTGTCTCTTCCCATCTTCTGGTCAGTCCCGACCCGGCTCTGTTTCCGGACGCCACAACAGACTGCTCCGGACCCGAGCTCACAATAACAATGTTTAATACCGGCACCTCTCCCCTGACAGTAAGCAATCTCGTCCCGAATTCCGCAGAATTTACCGTAACCAACAAACCTAATTTGCCGATTATTATTCAACCGGGTTCAAAATCTTCCTTTAAGATGAAGTTCTCCCCGTCATCTTCAGGAAAGAAGGAATCGACTCTCACAATTACGAGCGATGCATCCAACCTGACAAACGGCAAATATGAACTCCTGCTGACAGGCAACGGACTGCCGGACAATAAGGTGGAAGAGAAATATACCGCCTCCGGCAAACCGAAGATAGACATACTCTGGTGCATTGACAACTCCGGCTCGATGGCAGATGACCAGGCATCTCTCGCCGGCAATTTTCCTCTCTTTATCAACTATGCCGTAAATGTAAACGCAGACTTTCAGATCGGAGTCATCTCTTCGGAGATTAACGAACCGGCAAAGACAGATTCGGGTGACTACAATTACCCCGGAGTCCTGTTCAACAAGAAGGGAACTCCGAAAATTATAGCAAATAATCCTCCCCAGAATCCGACTCCGAATTATCAGCCGGTGCTTTCGAGCAGTCAGGAGATTATAGAGGCGTTCAGAAAGAATGCCTTAATCGGCGAATGCTGTTCGGACGAGGCGGAGGCCTGTTTCGAGGCGGCAAAGAAGGCACTCTCGTCTCCTGTCATAGATGACCCGGGGAAGAACAAGGGCTTTCTCAGAGACCAGGCAAAACTCTACCTGATAATGGTTGCCGACGAGGACGACCAGTCTCCGGGGTCGGTCGATTATTATGCCGACTATTTCAAACAGATAAAGAAGGACGCCACAGGAAAGCTTCTCTCGCTCTCAATTGTTACAGGACTCGATAAGGACGGAGATATAAACAACCTGCCAAGTCCGATGAAGTGCCCCGGCTCATCCTCCGAGTCCGCCGGTATCAGGTATCTGGATATGTACAAGAAGGTTGGCAAAGGTATAGCAGCAAGCATCTGCAATAAAAACTGGGGACCGCTTATGAGCAAGCTCGGGCTCGATGTCTTCGATACAAAAAACGAGTTCTTCCTGCACTCACGCCCGGATGAAAACTCAATAGAGGTATTTGTGTCAGGAAATAAGCTGAATAAAGACCCTCAGAGCGGATTTACCTACGATTCGGCAAACAATTCAATATTGCTTGGTCCGAATGTTCAGGTAAAGGACGGAGAAGAGGTAAAAATTACATATAACCTCGCGTGCTACTAACTGTTCAAACCGTTCAAACTGTTTAAACCGTAAAAGATTTATGTTATATAGACCTTTGAGGTGTTTTTTTATGACGGAGGCATTCTCTTCTTTTTCGCCGGTTACTCTTGCACTTTTTGCCGGTCTGTTTACATATCTGCTTACAGCGCTCGGGGCATCCGGTGTTCTGTTTATCAGACAGGCAAGCAGCAGGATTCTCGACCTGATGCTCGGTTCTGCCGCAGGCATAATGATTGCTGCTAGTTTCTGGTCACTTCTTGCCCCTTCAATTGAACTCTCGGAAAAATCAGGCGGAATAAAGTGGCTCCCTCCGGCACTCGGATTCCTGCTCGGAGCAGGCTTTCTGAGAGTTGTAGATATGCTGCTTCCCCATCTGCACCCGGGACTATCGGAGAGTGAGACCGAGGGCATAAAGACGAGTCTGAAGAAGACCACACTTCTGGTTCTTGCAGTTACTCTCCACAATATCCCGGAAGGGCTTGCAATAGGTGTGGCATTCGGTTCACTTGCCACACAGGGGGAAACCATTTCACTGATGGGAGCGGTATCTCTCGCTATAGGTATCGGGATTCAGAACATACCCGAGGGGCTTGCAATCTCACTCCCTCTCAGAGGAGAGGGATTCTCAAGGGGTAAGAGTTTCTTTTACGGGCAGTTGTCCGGGATTGTAGAACCGGTTGCGGCATTACTCGGCGCAGTCGCTGTCTCAATGGTTCAACCGATACTCCCCTATGCGCTCTCATTTGCCGCAGGAGCTATGATATATGTGGTGGTAGAAGAACTCATTCCCGAATCTCAGGCAAAAGGGAACTCCGACATAGCCACAACAGGTACAATCATAGGTTTTACGGTAATGATGGTACTCGATGTGGCACTGGGATAAAAAGCTGTGTTTTTTATAGACAAAGATGGATGAATAGTGTGGCGCACCGAAGCCACAAAGTACCGAAACAACCAGAATAACGAACGGAATTCTGAAAATATTCCTTGACACTTAGTGCCAAATTGAATATGGTTATTATATGAAGAAGGAAGGCTCACTCAGAGACCGCAAAAAGGCAAATGTTAAGCGACAGTTCATCGAGGCCGCTACAAAACTATTCTTTGAAAAGGGATTCGACAACGTCACTGTTGAGGATATTGTCAAGAAGACAGGGGTTTCCAGAAGCACATTCTTCAGGTATTTCAAGACAAAAGAGGCCGTTGTTTTCAGAAATCACAGGGCGAGACTTGCAATTTTCAGGGAGATGCTTTCAACAGCAAAGTCAGACGATAAGAAGGTCTTTTCTGCAATCAGGAATGCCCTTATCAATTTTTCCCAATATTATGACGAAATCAGGAACGAACTGATCGAGGAATACCAGATCGTAGTCTCCTCCCCGTATCTGATAGCCAAAGATATCGAGAAGGACCGCGACTTCGAGGATGCCATCTCAGAGGAGATTTACAGGCGGGCAGGTGACGGTGAGATGGGAAGAAAGAAATCCCGCATTCTGGCTGCTGCAATATTCGGAACCGCCCGAATTATTATGGAAGAGTGGTTTGAAGGAGGATGCAGAAAACCTCTTGTAAAACTGGCAAAGGAATCACTCGACATCCTCTCTTCGAGTTTCGAACTTTAAATTATTTGAGCCAATACTTCATACATTACAGATGCGAAATCTGATTATGATAAAAGAGGGCTCCCGGCTTACTAACATCCCTCATCTGTGGAACCATTGCAATTGTCGTCCTGCTTCAAACCAGCAACAAATAACTAACCGGCCATAAACTATCACGAAAGAAGAGATTGTCAAAGATATAAACTCTGTTCTAAGCCTCTGTTTTGATAGTATTTATTCAAAACTTGACACTGAGTCTCAAATTTTATATAGTAAGTCAGGTGAGTTGCAGAGAATCTATCATAAGCCATAAGTTACAGGCAGAAACCGGCATAACCCTGAAATATTATGCATTTTACGGGAGGAATAAATGAAGATATCCGTTTATGTTACTTTGGTTTTATCTCTCTTTATCTGTTTTTGTGCAGAGGATGGTGAACAAACTCAGGGCACTGATACAACCCCCAAAGATATATTGAATATTAAGGACACCAAGACAGAGGACATCTATAGTGAAGACGTGCAGGCTATAGATTACTCCGAATCCTCAGATACCGCTGATATCAATGCCGATGGAGAGCCGCTGCCCGACCTGATCAGCGATATCATTTTGGAAGATACCGGGATTACAGATACAGAGATAACGGATATTCAGACAACAGACGTTCAGACGGCGGATATACAGACGACAGACGGTCAGGCAACAGATATTCAGATTACAGACACAGAGGCAACAGATGTACAGACGGCGGATATACAGATAACGGATACACAGGTTACAGATACATCCGGTCCGGACTTCATAATACCTCCGCTCAAAACCTGTCAGAATCTGAGCAATCCCTGTCAGGCAGTTCAGACAGAGAATAAAATCTTTGCCACCTACCGGAAGGATTATTATCTGAATGATTCGGATTACAATGAATATACGGATTATCCTGTAGACGGCGGGAGATTTCATATTGCGATGCTCTCGAATGTAACAGGAAAGATTACAGCTATTTACATAAACGGAGAGAACGTTGAGAGTATGCTCATTAAACCGAAGATGGAGTGGTATCACTACTGGCCCGAAAAGGTAAGTGCCGGTGGGATTCTCTGGTTTGCATTCCATTCGAGGGACAAGAAATGGGATTCAGCCACGAGTGCCTCGATCAGAATCGATACAGATAACGGCGTAGCGGTGGAAGGAAACTTCGAGGTAAAGAAGACCAAAGTGCCGCTGACGTATATCACCACTACGGATGATATGACGGAGTTTCTTGTATATCTTCAGAATACGGACAGCGTAAATCATACGGTTAAAAGCGTCAGACTGAACGCAAAGGAGGTCCTTACAAACGGTATAGCCTGTCTGCCGGACAGAGCAATAAAGCCTCAGGAGACTTCTGTGATAAGGATACCGCTCTGCAGTGCTGTAAAACCGGGTGAGCCCTATACGGTAGTTGTGGAATTTGAAAATGCAAATCCCTCGGTAGGGGTCGGCAGGGTAATAAAACCGTTCTTCCCGATTGAGGCCTGGCCGAATTCTTCCGAGTGTCCTGTCCCCGGCGGGAATCAGACAAACTACCAGAGCGCAAGAAATGCCTTTATTGACACGATGTTTGTCTATATGGACAACAGTAAATGCGGTCTGGACTGGTTCAATCTCGTAAACAGTGTGCTCCCCGCGGTCAAAGATTTCTATGTGCTGATTGCCGACGGCTTCTCATCGATGCAGAATGCGGACAAACTGATTACGAACACTTCTTTTGTTGCAGGTTTTCTGACCGGAGATGAATCGGACGGAGAGGTCTGGGACGAGAATAATATCCCCAACGCCTCGAAGAAGGCAAAGGAATCACAGAAACTCTGGAGCTGGTACCCTGAAATTCCGACCTACAACGGGGCAAAGACAAACGGGAATGTGGGCACATTTGCAGGTATGGCCGATATTCAGGGAATAGATTTCTACGTCGCTGCCTGTGCCCCGCATATTACAGCGTGGGGTAAACACCCGCCTTTGAGAGGTTCGTATGACTATCTCAAAAATACCAGAAACAACCATATGCCGCTGACCACGTGGATGTATGCACAGGGTCTCTCTCCGGTCTGGAACAAGAGCGACGGAAAGATACACGTACAGCCTGACCCGCAGGAGATTCTTGTTCAGGCCTATTCCGTAATGGCGGCCGGCGGAAAGGGTCTTATGTGGTTCCAGATGAATCAGGATGAGGCAGCCCACAAACCTGAGCGCTGGGCGGCTATTGCAGAGGCAGGCAAGACATTTGCCTCACTCAGAAAATACCTCAGAACCGGTGATATAACAGGTATGATAAAGGGCAGCAGTGATTCCATCGTTGAGATGATAAGAAGTCCTGATGCACTGATTGTCCCGGTAATAGGGCTCAAGACCTCGAAGGCCCCCACAGATATATCCTGCGGCACATCGCTTATAAGCGAGGCAATGGTACCCCACTGGGTGCTCTCCGACCAGACCGTGAGTATCGAGGCGACCATCCCGGACGACTTCGGCATATACGAAATATTCGAAATCTCTCAGGGAAAAATCTCATCTCTTAATGTAAACCACAAGACAAACGGCAGAAAGGTAATTATCGAGAACATCCCGATTAGTAATACCGTGCCGGCAAGGATATTTGTATTCGCAAAAGAGAAGAGCGTAAGACAGGATATATCGGCTATACTCAAATAAATACCGCTCACCGCATCTGAAAAAGACCAGACGAATCCGTTAAGGCCTTTTCTTACTGCATATTTCGGCTATTTTATCCCTTAATTTTTTATACAAAGCCTCTGCCGCAAGATAATGTCCCTTTTCATTGAAGTGGCTGTAATCAGAGAATATCTCCTCAAACCTGAACCCCTTTGAAAATCCGTTCATATCAAAGAAGAGAAGATTATTCTTATCTGCAATATTCCTTGCGATCTCATTGTAGGCATCGACATCCTTTTCGAAGATGTGTATCTTCTCTTTCCTGAAATAATGAGGACGGGATATGATGACGGGGACGGCACCTATTCCCTGAGAAAGAGCTATCATCTCCTCAAGATTCATTTCAAAATCCTCGGGAGTTACCCTGTGTCTGGTCTTAGGCTGGACAAACTGTGTGATCAGAGAAAGAATTCCCATCTCGAGCAACTGAAAAATGCGGCTGTTGCGCATAACCCTGATAACGGCATACTCCCTTCTCTCTGCAAAATTCTTTAGCGCCCTTCCGTAATATTTATCCTCCGGTGCCCTGACAGGGACAGTATCATTCCATCCGAAACTTATCGTCACAATATCCGGATTAAAAACGATAAATCTTTTCATATAGTTTTTACCCTGATAGGAGGAATATCCGTGAACACCGGCGTTGAGAAGAAGGGGACTGCAATCCAGCTCACTGTCCTCTTCGATTAGTTTTTTCAGGACAAGCGGATATGACGTCTGACCGTCCCAGAGAGTATTGCTGTCTCCGAGAGAGAGTATCCTGACACACCTCTCTTTTCTGCACTCAGAATCTTTGGGGTCGCCTATTGCGCCATCCCTGTTAAAGGGAGGAAAATCAGGTTTGGGGACCCAGAAGACAGAGAGGTCAGGATCTGTCAGATTCATTTCGTCCGCCCTGAAGAGTTCATCCCTGAACGTATGATAGCCGCGCCAGTCAAATCCCCTCTGCCTGTTTTCTATTACAAAGGGGAGGGAGGCATTATATTTATATCTTCCTGACGGGATATTCAGGACATAGAGCAGAAACTCGGCGGCAAGAATAACGATAATACTGCCAAAGAGGATTAAAAGATTGAGTCTTATGCTGTTGTTTTCGGAAACTTTTTTCTCCGGGTTCGTATTACTTTCCATCAGATTTTCTTGAATTCGAACCTGCCGAACCTGATATTCTGCCGGCCCGCGGAATTGACTACTTCGTACTCGATTACATTATCGCTCTCTCCCTTAAAACACCTGAGCAGAACCGTCTCTCCGGGATAGACCGGATATGCAAATCTCCCGCTCATAGATACAAGTCTTGTTTTATCATTCTCTGTGAACTTTTTTATTAATTCATTGCAGGTGATTGCAAAGACGCACACACCGTGCAGAATCGGTCTTTTGAGTCCTGTAAGTTTTGCAAAGAAAGAACTTGTATGAATGAGATTGTTATCGAGTGAGGCCTTTGCATACCTGAGTGCCTGGTCGGGAGCAGTCTTTATTTGGGTAACATAGAAAGGCTCCCGCTTCTCCTCCTCCTTCTTGGACTTTTCCCCTTTCGGGTTTCTGATGAGAAGTCCCGCGACTGCCTCGGCCGCCGGTTTATCTCCCCGTCTGACAATAAAAGATATTCTGATAAGTTCGCCTGCGTTTGTCTCTATTATCTCCTTTATCTCCATTTTCAGATTTAGTCTATCTGATACATACACAGGGGTAAGCCATCTGATCAGGAGCTCGCCGTGGACCATTTTCAGGATATTCATCCTCAGTTCGGGTTTTGTAATTACCTCTGTAAGAAACGGATGAATAAGTCTGCTCACAAAGAGCGGAGGGATGATACTCTCACCTGAATAGGAGTCCGGATCATCGTTTGTTGCGGCCGCATAGAGTCTTACATCCCCGGGCAATATCTCAGGAAGGACCTCTTCCCTTACAAAGCCGAGCATATCCCTGTTAAGCCTTTTATAGAAGAAATGTCTAAGACCAGTCGTTATCAGTCTCAAGTTCGAAGCCATTCTGAAAATTAAACCTCTCTGATGATTTTAAGCGCGTCACTTACTGCGTTCAGTACCTGATTCAGGTCCTTGTCAGTATGCCTGTAACAGATATAACTGTGGTGATAGGGCTGCATAAAGACACCCGCCCTGATGCACTCAGTGTAAAACCTTACCCTGCGCTCCTTGTATTTTCCTGCATCATCTCTCGGAAAAGTAAAGAACGGCATAGGCGGAATCCCTGAAAGCGTTATTATATCGCTGTAATTTTCTGTAAGTTTTCTGAGTTCTTCCAGAAATTTTTCACCCTTTTTCCAGATGTTGTCTATAACTTTATTCTTCTTCAGAAACTTTATTGTCTCAATGGATGCCACCATCTCGAGCGAATTGTGAAAGAATGTCGAGGATATAAAGACCTTTCCTTCCGTAACGACATTCATAACCTCTCTCTTACCGGAGATGGCAGAGATACAGTAGCCGTTTGCCATTGCCTTACCAAATGTAGCAAGGTCAGGTGTCACACCGTATCTTTTCTGGGCGCCTCCAAGCGATATTCTGAAGCCGGTCCTGATCTCATCCAGAATCATAACCGAACCGTGCTTTCTTGTAAGTTCCCTTATTCTGCCGAAAAATCCGGGCGTCGGTTCAACAACAGGTTCGTTCAGAGGGTGCCCTACCCCTGTAACGATCACAGCGGCAATATCATCCGGATACTGACCAAAGACCTTCTCGAGAGCATCGATGTCGTTGTAGTGAATATCAATCGTATCTTCGTATGTCTTGGGAAGAATTCCGCCTTTTACCTCCACACACCAGTCGTGCCAGCCGTGATAACCGCTTCTTATAATCTTCGTCTTGCCGGTATAACCCCTTGCAATCCTTATTGCACCTGTTGTTGCATCCGAACCGGTTCGTACGAGAATCGTCTGCTCCGCACAGGGTATCAGTTCAGAGAAGATCTTACACAGCTCGTTCTGATAAATCTGCGGAAGATTGAAACAGAACCCCTCCTTCATCTGCCTTATCACCGCATCGTCTATCATCTTCTCCCTGTGTCCGATGATAATCGGTCCGTAGGCACAGAGGAGGTCTACATACTCATTGCCGTCCACATCCGTTATTCTGCCGCCCTTTCCGGATTTCAGAAAGATCGGATACTCTCCGGGAATGAAATTTATCGGCCTCCTTATCCCGGTTACCCCGCCGGGGATAAATCTCTTTGCCTCCTCATACAGTCTCACTGATTTTTTTAGATTGAGTTTCTTTCTCGGCATAATAAAACCTCCTAAACAGGTTATCAGGATATCTCAATCAGCCCCTCTTTTTCAAGAGTTTTCAGAAAACTGTTTAAGTCTCTCTCGGCCTCTACCGGCGTGGTATCATATTCGCTGACTATCCTTCGGACGAGACTCTCTCTTGAAGTACCCTTCCCGATACTCTTTAAGATAAAAGTAGCAGTCTCGTTCAGAATCATCAAAGTCCCGTCATCAGGCCTGACAACAGCCGCCTCTTCATCCATAACCCTGAAAACAATTCCGTCCCTCAGCCTCACCTTCGCCGCTAACTTGCCCTTCGTTCTTTTCCCTGCTAATGCCTTGTGAGTCCTTTTCTTCATAGAATACTCCTCTGCAAACTCTTTTTAACGGTCCGACAATCCCCCTTAAAAGAAAGGATAAATCTATCGGACTCCTTATCCCTGAAGTTATTATCACCCGGGACGAAATTTTGCAAATATTAAGATATTTAATCTGCAAGATACCTGATAACGGATAGTGGCAGCTGCACAAAAGTCTGACAAAACTCCATCTCAGTAGGCAGCTGCTAAAATAATATTGCATAATGATATGCAATGTGGTAGTATTTTTTACAGTATTCTGTAACCTTTTTATGGAGGGTTTATGAGTTTCAAACCTTTGACATTGCTTGCCGTTATTATTGTTCTCTTTACGATTACCAACTGTGACTGCGGCGGAGGCGGGGGAGGAGAGGTAAATGATGTCAGCGATATAATGACCGATACATCTGCACCTCCGGTTACCATCGAATTTCTCGACCCGAGGGACGGACGCAGTCTCAATGCCTCCGATGACAGGGATGCTAATCTCCCGTTTATTCAGTATGACGTCGTCGTAAAGGTTCAGAATGTAGAAGTCGGACAGAAGGTAACACTGCTCAACGCCTCCGATACAACCACAAGTTCATCCGGAAAGAGCTACTCGGCCGGCGTAACCAAGGACAATATGGGCAGATACGTTGCCACTTTCACAAATGTAACATTTGTCAACGGTGCGAACTCGCTTACTGCATCTGTGAAGAATCTCTCGGGCTCAGAGGCCAGCAAGACAATTGTTGTCACCGCCACAAGTGATGTAAGCTGTTCCTTCCAGAAACCACAGGACAAGGATACCCTCACAGCAACAGATGATGCCAATCAGGACCTCTCTGACGGCTTTCAGTACGGTGTCCAGCTCTCCTGTGTAGGAGTGGAGATAAACCAGAACGCAAAACTCATAATCAACGGCGTTGAGGCCGCATCTGCAAAGGTCGGCGTAAACGTAATCCTCTTCCAGAACGTGACATTTGCCGAAGGGACCAATGAACTGGATATGGTTGTCTACAATCTCTCCGGAATAAAGGCAAAGGTGAATAAAATTTCTGTGACAGTTAATACCGGCAGATGCCTTGTGAGAATCATCAGCCCTCTCGACGGAAGCAAATACCTCGTAAAAGGGCAGGGAGATAAGGTAATACTTGATAAAGACAAAGATGCTGCGGGTATGCAGGCTACAATCGCTGCCGAGACAGCCTACGAGAAGAACAACACCTCCTGTGGTGCGGGCTCTCAGGTAGATTTTACCATTACAACTCCGAACAAGACCATCAAAGTGAGCGGAACAGTTGCCGAGGAGAGCGGAACAAAAAGACTTATCGCCACAGCTGATGTAACATTTGACGAAGAGGCTCTTTTAAACGGAGATACAATCAAGGTCGAGGCAAAGGCAAAAGAGGCAGGAGAGACAGCCAGAGAGGGGACAGCACTTCCGGTAAATGCCGTTGTGGATTCGGTCCCGCCGTCCGGACTCATAAGTTCACCCCCTGATGGAAAGCTTTTTAATGCCGATATGGATACAGACGCCTCCAAACCCGGCTTCCAGTTAAAGGTATCAGGCACCACAACCGGAGTCAGCACTTATCAGAGAATAATGCTGAGGATGGATGCCGCCATTAATCCGGACCTGCCTCCTATCGCAATGGATATGGGCTCCGATACATTCACAGCAGAAGGTGCATACAGCTTCAACTCAGTTACAATACCGGAAGGCACACATACCCTGAGGCTCTTTCTGATTGACGATTCCGGCAACGAGTTCGAGAGTGCAGATATTACGATTACAGTCGACACAGGTATTCCCTTTGCACAGTTCTTCTGGCCTGCAAACAATTCATACCTCAACAGGGATAACGACGAAGACAACACAAAACCAAACCTGCAGACGACGAAGTTCGATATCAGGACCCAGAATATTCAGAACGGGCAGAAAGGAAAGCTTGTAATAAAGGGATATGCAGATTACGAATTTACCGTAAACAACAATAAAGCCGAGTTCTCTTCAGCCGTTGAGATTCCCGAAGGAAAATACGAGATGACCGTTGATGTAAAGAATGCGGGCGGATTAAAGGCCTTTGTACAGCCCGACCCGCTGGTCGTTACAGTTGACATTACACCGCCTGTACTTGTCATTACGGACCCCGAGGACAATACCAATGTCGACACAAATCTCGTCGACGTAACAGTAAAGACAAACGGACTCGAAGACGGAGAGAAGGTATATCTCAAGGTAAATAATGTGGAAGTTCCTCCCGTCGAAGTTGATGACGGCTGGGCGGTATTTACCGAGGTTCCTCTCGTGGCAGATAAAGACAAACAACCAAATGTGATTAAGGTCTATGCAACAGACAAGGCAGGAAACAAATCAAACGAGCCCTCGGTCAACGTATTCGTTGACACCACGGTCCCTGCACTCACATTCGAAAGTCCGTCCGAGGGAACAACACTCACAGAGCCTGATGATAAGGACAGTGACCTGACCAACGGATTCCAGTATGATATCAAGGTGAAGGCCGAAAATCTGGCAGCAGGAACAATAGGAAAACTTTATATCAAGGAATCCGATGGGGATTTCGGAATGCCTGTCGACAGTCTGCCTGCCACCGACATCGGCGGCGGATTCGTAGAGATGGTTTTCGAAAATGTAGAACTGCCGGAAGGAAGTCTGGTACTCAGAGCCGAGGCAAAAAATCTGGTAGGCAAGACCGGATTTGCAGAGCTGAACATAACAGTTGATACAGGGAGATTTGCAATAACAATCACCGACCCGACTGACGGCAAGTACTTAAACGATGCAAGCGACAAGGACCACGACACGGACGGTGTTCAGTATGATGTAATAGCCACCACAAATGCACACGATTCGACTCCCTGCACACTGAGCGTAAAACAGACGAATGTTGCGGTCTACAATGCTCAGGCAAACGGAGGAAATCTCACATTCACCAACGTAACCTTCAACGAAGGCTCATCCCAGATCTGGATTACCTGTGACGACGGAAACAAGAACGGTATTTCATCGAAATTTACGGTATTTGCGGATACGGGTATTCCTTCCGTCAGTTTCGTTGAACCGACTGATGGCAGAATATTCAATCTCGCAGATGAGGATAAATTTCCCGGTGTTGGCTTCGGGATCGATATAACTGTTCAGGGCGGAAATGGTTCCGAATCACTCGAAGACAATGCGGAAGTCACCCTCACGGTAATCAGAGCCCTTTCGACCGACACATACACCGGAAAGGTAAAAAACAACACCTTTACGTTCAAGGGAATCAAGGTCACGGATGTAGCCGGCTCAGACTGGACAGAGACAACCCTCAGAATCAAAGGCAGGGATAAGGCAGGGAACGAATCTCAGGAGGTCTCGATAAAGATATACATTGACAGAAAAGCACCTGAAGTAAATATCACTTTCCCTGTATCCGACAAACTCGGTATATCGAACGATTACGACCTCTTCAATGCGGGATTGCAGACAGCTATCAGAGTAGATGTAAAGAACGGTAAGGCAGATAAGAATGTAAACGTTGTAATTTCAGGGGCCACCAGTATAAATTCATCTCTCACTCTGACTTCTGATAGTCAGCTCCTCACCTTCCCGTCGGATACCACATATTTTACACTGAATAACGGTATCAACACGGTCGGAGCCAATACTCAGGATGCAGCCGGAAACACAGGCAGTGCAACCAGAAACTATGATGTCAATACCGACAAACCTATCCTCGAAATCTTCGACAAGAACTTTACAAAACTCAACGACACAACAAATTATGTGTGGAACAGGTCCTTCGACCAGTCCCAGTCGAATCCGGGATTTCAGGGATACTTCTACATCCAGACAAAGGGCCTCAAAAACGACAGTGAGGTCAAACTCTGCTCCGACAATTACGGAACGGCGACGGAGGTCTGTCAGGACGGTTCAGGTCTCTTCAGGGTAATCGGAAAAGGGAAGGTTGTAGTGAGTGGTTCTGTAGGCGCTGTTACCCTCGGACAGATAAGTATGTCTGAAGGTAACCACAAGGTCTTTGCAGAGGCTCAGGACGACTACGGCAACAAAGGATATTCGGTTACTTCTAATATCAAAATAGATTCGATTTCTCCGACAGTTAATGCTATTGTAATTTCAAATAACCAGCTCGGAAATGATGTTCAGCCTAATGTTATGCTCGGACTCGCAGAAGACGGAGATGCAAATACCGCGGGCATTCTCTCAACAATAGCTGTTACGACATCCGGAGCCGAAGACGGCCAGAAGGTCTATCTGCTCGACAACGGTGTTAAAGTAACCGGTGTGGAGGGGACGGTCACAGGGAATGCAGCGAGTATTCAGTACAATATTCCGGACGGGGCACACACCTACTCGATCGAAGTAACCGACGCCGCCGGTAACAAGAATGATACATCTCCTGCAATTGCTGTCCTTGCGGATTCTATTCCACCTGTTGTTTCGTTTAATTCGCCACCATCATTTGTAAATCCGAACTGGCTGACACAGCTCAACTGCACATACAACTGCATTTATGAAGGGACCAATCTCAAACTCGACGTAATCGTGAATGTCAGCGACAATAATCCTCTTCTGAACCAGAAGGTCTCGCTTACGAGAGGGGCAATCAAGACCGAGATTACTATCGACAACACAATGGGTAATCAGATCACATTCCAGTCTTACACACTCCTTCAGGGTGTAAACAATATCAAGGCGGACCTCTATGACATAGTAAAGAATCCTGCCGTTCAGGCAGTGCGTGAATTCGATGTGGATACAGTTGCCCCGACTGTTGCATTCGTATTCCCCAACACACCGAATCAGGCGAATCCTTACATATTCCTGCCCGCAGATGACAAGGACGGCAACCTTAACAACGGCTTACAGACAGACAAATTTGCCATCAGTATAACAGGTGTGGATTCTGCCTCGACAGTCACGATTGAAAACAGACTGGTCGGACTCGGACAATTCAATGCGGTCACAAATGCTCAGGCTGTAATCGGCTCTGATAATACAAACTTCCAGTTCAACTACACACCTTATCCGACACTCAACAAGGGCGACAGGGAGTTCAGAATCAAGGTAGTAGATGACAAGGGGAATGTGGGCTACAGTCAAAAAGTCTATGCAAATGTAAATATCAACGTGCCGGCAGTTGGTATCGAGAAATGGACTGCGGACGGAGTGGTTAGTACAGGTGATGAACTTGTAAATAACAGCAAGTTTACAGCAGCGGATGACTTTGACCCGGCACCGGGCTCGTTTAAGACTACAATCAATGTCGTATCCGATGTTATGAGCGGCACAGATGCAAAACTCTGGGTAAACGGAGTCGAGATTATTCCGGCCGTCCAGCTGCAGGGCGGAAAGGCAGCATTTACGAATATTACACTCAATCAGTATCCTGCCACCAACACCCTCAAGGCATCGGTGACAGACCCCAATTCGGGTATAACTACAACGATAGAGCTCTTCAATATCCTTGCTGACGGTGATAAACCAACCGTAACGTTTACCAACCCTGTCTCTGACGGAAATAATCTCTCTATTGACAAAGTCTACACATCTGATAACGATGCAGACAAGATAGCAGCGGGACTGCAGTTTAAGCCCGGTGATGAGATAAAGATTCAGACAACAGGAGTCGAGACGGGACAGACCGCTCTCTTGGTCTGCACAGGCGGTGTTAATACCGGCGGTGACAATTCTGCGATAGTTCAGGCGGACGGGACAGCAACATTCGGCAATGTAATCTTTTACACAGACCATGCGCCTTATGACTGCACGGTTGAGGTATATGACTTTGTTGGAAACAAGGCAGAAGACCCGTTACACGTTCAGGTCTATGTAGATGTATTACCTCCGGCATCCGTTACTCCGTCTGTTTGTATCGGAGAGACGACAGATGCCTCAAAGGAAGAAGAGAAAGAGCCTGCCCAGTGCACAGCCCTTTGCCAGCCCAACAAGGAATTCTGCGGGCTTGAAGGTGCAACCGAGGAGCCCGACAAGACGAAGTGCGAATGCTCGAGGAGAATGGGTATAGCCAAGCTCTTCTGGACAGCACCGGCAAACGACGGAAACAATGCCTCGTCCGGCAAGGTTGCGGGCTATGAAATCAGATGGGCTGAGGATACATCGGTCAGTAAAAACTGTCAGGGATTTGCGTGGTCCACTGCATCTTCTGATGGTGTAGAGATCGGAACCATTGCTGAACCGGGACAGATGCAGACGGCGATAGTTAGAGGGCTTGTGATTCACAAGTATTACTGCTTTGCCGTCAAAGCCATCGATTCGGTCCCCACCCCGGGCATACCGAACGAATCCACAACCTCCGGATACGAAAAAGACAGAAGAGTGCCGTTTATAATTCAGAATATAGCCTCTGGAACTGATTCAAATTATGGTTCAAACGTATATTTGTTGGGAGACTTTGATGGTGACGGATTAAAAGATCCTGTTGTGAGTGAGTTCAATTGGTCTACAAACACTGGAAGAGTTTTTGTGTATTATGAAAACCAGTCAAGACCTTCTCTGGAAATCAGAGGTGGCTCAGTAAATGCATTTTTTGGAATATCAGTTTCGATTGCAGACTTCAATGGTGATGGTTATGATGATTTGCTTATTGGTTCAAGTGGAGCTTATAGCAATGAAGGAAGAGCATATATCTACCTTGGTTCAGCAACAGGATTGCCAACAACAACACAGTCTGTTCCTAATGAACCAAGCATAGTTCCAAATTCTACAATAATACCTCCATCAGGTTCAGCGTCGAGACTCGCTTATTGGACAATAAGTGGTAGACTAAACATAAATGGAGATAAAATCGCCTCCTATAATATTGACGATATTGTTGTTAATTTCGGCAATAGGTATTTAATTTATAAAGGTCGGAGTCAATTACCATCTCAATTTAATACTAATATATATAATAGTCTCACCAACCCAAACGGGTATGATATTAGTTTTCAAACAACTGTATCTTCAGCAACGTACTTAAAAATTGGATCAGCTGGTGATATAGATGGTGATGGTTATATAGACGCTGTTTTTGCCAACACCGGCACAAGTTCTTCAGATTATGGAAAAATTTATGTGCTATTTGGTAGCAATGACTTAAGTGGAGATTTTGACAGCAACTCTCAAGGAGTTCTTATTGTTAATGGTGACACACAATCATATGCAAGTCTAACAAGAGTCATTAACATTAACGGTGATAGTGCAAATGATATTTTCACTAGAAATAGTGCATATACGATATACAAGCTACATGGTGTTCCGAATGATAAATCCCAACTATCTAATAAAGGAATTCTAACAAATGGCAATTTTTCACAATTTGGAATAGATTTTACCGCTGCTGGGGATATTAATCTGGATGGATATCAGGATATTGTGTTTGGTACAAATAGTGGTGCAATTCTCATATACAACGGTTCACCATCTGGCTTAGCGAGCCAACCATTAACAACTATTCAAGAATCAGGTAGTTTTGGAATTAGAGTGTCGGGTTTTGGTAAATACAACAATGACAAATTTACAGACATATTAACAGTAGACAGACAAAGTTATAAACTATATATAATTAAGTAAAAGGAGCATAACTATGGAGAACAAGATTAAGTCCAAAACAAAAAAATGGAAAAAACCTATTATCAAAAAAGTATCAAAGAAAATATACTTAGCTGGTTGTGGGATGGCTGATGATTCCGCTTGTCCAGGAGGACCAATAGATAGGTCAGAGTAAAAATATTATGATATATACTTAACTATTAATTTGCTATTCGTTGTTTATATATTAAAACCTCATTTTTTATATACTTAGGTTTATGGCGTTTATGAATCTCTTGTTTTCTTCCATTGTGTATAATGTGATAATATTTCCGTTTGCCATATTAAATCCCTTAATGAACCTTACCATTACCCCAAGCCTAATATTTTTATAATGATTTGAGATAATAAGTCTAGAATTCTTCAGTACCGGGTAATAGTTGTATAAGTTTTAACCTTTTGTTTTCACCTTATATTTTTTCGCCTACAGACTCTGTTTAAGGGCGTCTATAAATCTCTTGTTCTCTTCCATTGTGCCTACTGTTACCCTGATTCCGGTCGGCATATTGAAACCCTTCATAGGCCTTACTATTACCCCGAGTCTCAGGACTTTTTCGTAGAGTTCTGTCGCATCTTTATGTAAATCAATTAAGAGGAAGTTCGCCTGTGACGGGATTACTGTAAATCCAAGTGTTGTAAGCTCCTTCGTCAGATACTCCATTCCTTCGCGGTTCATCTTTCGGCTCTTTCTGACATGTGCCTTATCATCGAGCGCCGCCATCGCCGCTACCTGCGCAAGCGTCGAGATATTAAACGGCTGCCTGACCCTGTTCATATAATTTGCGAGCTTCGCATCTGTAATCCCATATCCTATTCTGACCCCTGCAAGTCCGTATATCTTCGAAAAAGTCCTCATAACTATCGTATTCGGCCTCTCCTTTATGTAACCGATCATATCGAACGGGTAATCCCTTGCCGTTACATACTCATAATATGCCTCGTCGATTCCGAGCACAATATCCTCAGGTATGCTCTTAATAAACCTGTCAATCTCCTTTTTTGTATTGTAAGTCCCTGTCGGGTTATTCGGATTCGCAATATATATCATCTTCGTTCTGTCGGTTATCTCCGCCTTTATTGCATCGAGGTCGAATGTGTAATTCTTCATCTTTACAATCTTCTGTACGCAGTTCTGGGCCTGTGCACTTATGTAGAACATTATAAAACTCATCTCGGATGTAATCACCTCATCGCCGGGCGAGCAGAAAGTCCTGACACTCAGATCGATAATATCGTTAGAGCCGTTTCCCAGTATCAGCTGGTCGGGATGAATATTGTGAAATTCTGCAAGTTTCTCCTTCAGGTAATAGCAGTTCGCATCGGGGTATAAGTGCAGGTTCTTAAGGGCATTTTTGATAGCCTTTAATGCCTTCTTCGACGGACCAAGTGAATTTTCATTGCTCGCAAGTTTGATTATATTTGTTATACCAAGTTCCCGCTCGGTCTCCTCAATAGGTTTGCCCGGGGTATATGGCCTCAATGTCTCTATGTTTTCGGAAACGAGTCTTTTCATAGATGGTCTCCTTTCGGTGGTTTGCCTGCCAGAAAGATATAAATATGATTATGTCCGATAAATCAATCAAAAAAGTTCTGCTTTTTCAGGGTATACGGCCTGCACAGAAAACACAAAAACAATGCCTGTTCGACACGCAATTCCGGAAATATTTTGTACCGGACGGCTCAGACCCAAAGCCAGAATCAGAAATATTATGGTTGACTCAGCTATCCATATTCTGTATTACTCTTTTCTGCCTTTTGTTTGCAGCAATATCTGCAGATAGGAGAGATTATCCAATATGAGGACGTTTGGTTTTCAGTGGCATATAACAGATAGATGCAACCTGAGGTGTCTGCACTGCTATCAGGATATCTTCTCTAAAGAACGCGAGAAGGATATTAAAATCCTCAAACAGTATGCAGAGAAGATATTTGGTTCGGGTATTACAGAAAAAGTATCTGTAAATATTACCGGCGGAGAACCACTGTTATATCCTCATATTACCGAACTGCTGCAACATATAAACAACTTCGATTCCTGCTCTGAGATAAATATCATTACCAACGGGACGTACATAGACGATGAACTGGTCTCGCTTCTCAGAACGCTTGCAAAAATCAGGTATATAAAGATATCCGTTGAATCGGCCGATCCTGCTGTCAATGACAGAATAAGGGGAAAAGAGAATCTTAAAACAGTCACCAAAAATCTTGAGAAATTCAGGTCAACAGGTAAAGAAATTCTGATTATGATGACACTTGCGTCTTACAACTACAGGGATATCGACAGGATGCTCGGGTATATTGAGCAGAATTCACTTATGGGTGCAATATTCGAGAGATTCGTCCCGCTCGGCAACGGAAGAGACATAAAAGGCGAGTTTCTGAAGAGATATGAATGGAAGAGCGCAATCGAGAACATATTGAGAGCAGCCAAGATCGGACTTGAGCCGGAAGAAATCATTCAGTATAAGGCGTTCTGGCTTCTTTCGGGCAAAAGGGGATACAGACTGAAAGGGGCACTCTGTAACCTCGGAAAGGTCTCTATGGCACTGATGCCGGACGGCTCGGTCTATCCCTGCAGAAGATACAATAAGAAGGTGGCAGATCTGAATAATATGAGTTTCCGGGATATAATCAAAGTCCTCTCGCAATACGAAATCAGAAATATCAGAAAGAATCTGAGTGGTGATATCTGCGGACTTTGCGGATTCGAGGAATGCGCCGGTTGCCGCGCACTTGTATATGCAGTCACCGGTGACGAATACGGAGATGACCTGCAGTGTTTTCTTTAGGTAAAATAGATAATGTCGAAATTATCCCTGCACCTCTTGCGGGAATCAGCGACGCAGCATTCAGGCTGATACTTCGGGAGTGCGGGGCGAAAGTCTGTTTTACTGAGATGATGAGTGCGATGGGAATCGTGCGGGCAACAAAGAAGAATCTCTCCCTTATTCAGAGGGATACCGATAAAGGTCCGCTCATTGTCCAGTTATTCGGAAAAGAGCCTGAGATGTTTGAAAGAGCTGTGCCGATTGTTGAGGAAAATATCAGGCCTGTGGCCTTCGATATCAATATGGGCTGCCCCGCCCGTAAGGTTGTGGGTTCAGGCTCGGGCGCGGCTCTTATGAAGGATATCAGGCTTGCAACTCTGATAGTGAAAGCTGTCAGAAGCTCCACAAAACTTCCGGTCTCCGTAAAGATCCGCTCGGGATGGGATAAAGATTCCCTAAATTTTCTGGATTTTGCAAAGATGGCTGAGGACGAAGGTGCCAGTTATATTATCATTCACCCCAGAACAAGGGCGATGGCATTCTCCGGACACTCCGACTGGTCTCATATCAAAATGGTCAAAGAAGCAGTAAAGATTCCTGTAGTAGGAAACGGTGATATCAGGTCCAGCGAGGATTATTTAAGGATGAAAGAAGAGACAGGTTGTGATGCAGTTATGATCGGACGGGGACTTCTGGGAAGGCCTTTTCTGATAAAGGAGATTCTGGATAAGGATTTTGTGCCCGACAGCAAATATCTGAAAAACATAATTCTGCGGCACATAAAACTCGCAGTTCTCGACTCAAAACACCCGGAAAGAGAGATTTTCAAAATCAGGAAACACATTATCTGGTACACAAAGGGACTGAAAAATGCATCATCTTTCAGGTCAGAACTTGTGAGCATTACGGACCCATATTTGCTAATTAAGAGAATAGAAGAGATCTTCTCCGAGTAGTATCAGAAATTAAACCCGCCGGTTAAAGCAGACTTGTCAGCAACTTTGCACCAGAGCACCTGAAAACCCAAGTTTTCTGTTTTTACTTAAATCAAAATCTGATATATAAATAGAACTATCGGAGGTTAAAAATGCGAAAAGCAATATTATTTCTGACAATAATCCTGTTCTTTTCTCTATTCCTTTTATATTCTACAAACGTATTTTCCAGAGCGGGTGGCGGACACAGCTACAGCGGTAGTTCCTCATCCTCAAGTTCACGCTCCTCTTCTTCTTCACGCTCTTCGTATAGTTCATCGAGGTCATACGGTACATCCGGCAGCAGTTCGGGCAGCGGCTCAGCCGTCGGTGCAATCATTACGTTCCTGATAATCGGCGGTATTATTATCGTTATTGCCCTCACATCCAAAAGGGGGCCCGGCGATGCCCGGTACAACGAAACGATCGGGAAGGCAAGCGGATTATCAGATGCACTCAAATCCCAGCAAAGGACACAGAATCTCCAGAGGATAAAAGAGCTCGATCCGGATTTTTCGGAGGAAAAATTCATAGAGCGGACAAAGAACGCATTTCTTACGATTCAGAAGGGCTGGTCCGAACAGAATATGTCTCTTATGAAGCCGTTTGTCTCGAACGGAATCTTTGCAAGATTCTCGGTTCAGATCGAGATGCAGAAATATCTTGGATACAGAAACCAGCTCGAGAATATCAGGATTCTCAACGCAGCTATCGATACCGCATATTCGGACAATCTCTACGACGTCATCAATGTGGGATTTACGGCCGTAATGGAAGATAAAAACGTCGACTTGAAAACCGGCAAAGTATTACAGGTCAATACATCAGAGCCCTTTACGGAGTACTGGACCTTTGCAAGGAGAAAGGGCGCAAAGACGACGAACAAGGCAGGATTAATCGAAGGGAAATGCCCGAACTGCGGTGCTGAGATCAAAATTACTGAGTCCGGCAGCTGTGAATTCTGCAAGGCTTTTATTATGGGAGGGCAGTATGACTGGGTGCTTACAGAGATAACGCAGGAGTGCGAATACAGTGATGCCCCGCCGCAATCGGTACAGGGGCTGACCGAGATGATTCAGAAAGACCCGGATTTCAATGCCGCAGTGATTGAAGACAAGGCTTCTGTAATCTTCTTCAAGATGAGCGGCTCACTCCTTCTCGGAGATAGCCGTCTGTTAAAAGGTGTCTGTCACCCGACGTATTATCAGCTGCTACAGTCATCCCAGAATCTGAGCGGTCTCTTTGACAAAGAAACTGAGTGGTATCCCTCACTCGACGAGGTTGCCGTTGGTGCAGTCGAACTGAAGAGAGTCACAATAAACGGTGAAGACGGATTCGTCAGGCTCGACGTAATGGTCAAATGGTCAGGCGCTAATTGTGAGAGAAGCAGAGCAAACAGACAGATAAGAAACAGAGGTCAGAATACAGTCAGAATTCAGAACTACGTCCTTGTAAGAAAATCTGATGTCAGAAGTTCCGCCTTTTACAATTTCAAGACAGTCCCCTGCCGCAACTGCGGTGCGCCATTATCAGACAACATTTCAGATACCTGTGAGTTCTGCGGCTCATCAGTCAATGACGGAAGCCGTGACTGGATATTGTATGCAATAGAACCATACAGACCATTCGATTATAAGCCTCAGAATATTTCCTTTCAGAAAAATCCAATCGAGGACAGAATAAGTCTTTCTGCCATAATCTCCGGAATGCTTACAGACGGAAAGATAGATGCATCCGAAGAGAATATTCTCATTGGCATTGCAAAAGAGAGAGGGATTTCAGAGGGAGAATTACGGGTTCTCATTACTTCGGTTGCAAACGGGTTCTCTGTTGCTAATCCTTCAAATAATGCCGAGGCAGAAAGACTGATCGAAAAGGCTACCGGAATGCTTCTCTCCGACGGAGTCCTGTCGGATGGTGAATATAAAATCCTTTCAGGGGTCGCTGCACGGTTTGGTGTTGACAAGAAAAGTCTGGACAGAATCGTTCTGGAAAAGAAGAAGAGCATTTACAAAGAGGCAAAGCAGTATATCAAAACGAGTAATTAAATACTGCCCGATTCAGGGAAGGCCATAAATACAAGACCCGAACCAGACAGAATATCTTCATTTATTTCCTGTATAAATATTGGAGTTGATTCCTTATTATATTTGGATTATTATTGTCATTGCAACAGATAGTGATATTTTGTGTTTAAAGTGTTGTAAGGAGGATTGTAATGTTTAGACCAAAAAATTTCTTTACGACAGTGATTATTGCAATCATTTTATCTGCCTGCTCCTGCGGTGACGAGACCGCAACGGGTGAAAGCGATATCTTCTCGGGCGATGGAGTCTTAAGCGATATATCCAAAGACGGGAGTCTGCCTGACGGAGTTCTCCCTGACGGAGTATTGCCGGACGGCGCAAAGCCCGACGGGTCAGATGACATCGGAGATACGGAGATTACCCCCTTTGAGGTTTTATCAATCTCTCCGGAGGCCGGCTACCGCGGCGTTGATATAGAATTTATTCTCTCGGGCACCGGATTTTTGGCCGGAGCAAAGGTCTTTTTTGTAAACGAAGAGGAGAGCCCCGTCTATGAAGAGGAGACAACGGTAAAGGAAGTAACGAACGATTCGGTCAGGGGTGTACTTGTGGCAAATCTCTCAAGACCACTCGGGCTTTATGATGTAAAGGTTATAAACGGAGATAATGCCACAAAAATCCTGAAAAAGGCATTCAGGGTATTGATAAATCCCCCGCCTGTTATAAAGGATATCGAGCCGAAGACCGGATTTTGCGGTGACCCGCTCGACGGAAAGAACTCGGATGTAATGGTCACAATCTACGGAGAGAACTTCGTCTCCACACCGGCGGTCAGGTTCATCAGCAAATCCGACAGCAATAAGTATTTTATTTCCCCAAGTGTTGCATTTCATTCCGATAAAAATATAACAGCGATTGCACCTACAGAGTCTTACAAAATGCCGGCAGGAGATTATATTGTTGAGGTTATAAACCCCGACAAACAGAGTGGTTTTTTTGAAAAATTCACGGTTACAACCATCCCCGCACCACTTATTACATCGGTAAATCCGTACAGAATGCCTTCTAACACCGGTGCCGACCCGTTTATCGTAATGGGTGAGAACTTTGCAGACGGGGCAAAACTATATGCAGTATCAGGCTCGTCAGAAATAGAACTGACAATAAAGACAATAACAGCTACACAGATAGATGCGGTAATAGGCCCGAATCAACTGGGACTCGGATATTATCCGATCAAGGTAGTAAATCCTGACGGACAATACGATTACTACTATGCCATTCAGATGATGTCCAGTGCAGAGGGAAAACTTACCCAGTGGTCAACCATCAGCGCAAAACTCAAAGAGAGCAGATTCAGACACGCCTCTGTATTTTTCAGAGACCAGTATAAAAACCCGTATATTCTGGTTGCAGGCGGCAACAACCTCGTCGACACCCTTGACTCCGTTGAGATTGCACCTGTGGCTCTTAGCGGAGAACTCGGAGAGTTTCAGAAGGCACTCCAGTTTAATCCGGAGAAGAAACAGAGAGATTTCGTAAAACTTTCGACAAAAAGGCAGGATTTCGGTCTTGTGAGAATCAGAGACAGAATCATCGCACTCGGAGGTTCTGACGGAGCTGGTCCGCTCGACACTATAGAGATTGCAAAGGTAAATACCAAATCCGATGCCCCGAAACCGCTGAGGCCGTCATTTACAACACTCTCAGGCTCACTGCCGCCCGGTTCGTGGTATTACAAGGTATCTGCTGTCTATGCGGATGGTGAATCTCTGCCTTCAAGAGAGATTATTCTGCCCAACGTCAGCGGTACAAATATCATCAAGTGGACACCACAGCCGAATGCCCTTTATTACAATATATACAGAAGTCCGTCTGCAGACGGAATTGCCGGTTCAGAGCGGCTCATTGCAACAGGTGTAAACGCCGTTGTCTTCAATGACGATGGTGAGAACAGACTCGTTCCGGCACCTTCGAGAGTGAATGCGGCTGCGAGAAAGAACGATAGTGCCACACTCGCCTCAGGCGTTTACAAATATGTTGTGACCACTGTAACGGCAAACTATGAGAGCACTCAGTCATACGAGGCCGTCGTTGAGATAAAAGATGAAAATAACTCAGCAAATATTACGTGGGACAAGATAAAGAGTGCCGTCAGTTACAACATCTACAGAACAGAAGCTAACAAGTCCGAGTTTTATCTCTTAAAGTCCGGCGTAAAGCAGAACAGTTATTTGGACAATGGTTCTGATTCTCCCGATAAAAACAGAATGCCACCCGAAATAATAAAGCCGCTCGAGAGAGGTTCTATCAGATACTTTGTAAAGGCAAATACCACCCTCAGGGAGAAGAGAGAAGGTTTGAGGGCAATCTATGTAAAGAACAAGGACGGTGCAGATATCGTCTTTGCAATAGGCGGGAGGACAGATACATCAAACTATCTTAAAACAGTCGAACGCGGAGTCTTCAAATCCGACCTCAACGACTTTGAACCGTTCGATTACGACAAATCCACAAACAGCAAGAGGGCTTTCTTTGGTATCGCGAGTAACTTTGTGTCCGACGAAAATGACTTCCCCGATGAAGAAGGTGATGAGCCTCCGATCACTCCGTATTGTGAGGATATAAATGTATCCCTTGCCTTTATCGAAATTGCACCTGTATATAAGGTAGTAAATCCGGGCGCAAAGGTTCAGTACGAGGCAATAGGGAGGGATATTACAGGTTGCATCTTCAGAAATCTGACTGTCTCGTGGAACTCGAGCGATAGTCAGGTAGCGACCATCGACAGCGCGGGACTTGCAACGGCACTGAAAGCCGGAACAACGTTTGTCACGGCAACCCATCAGGGGATTACAAGTAACAAGGCAACCCTTGTCGTTCAGGATGAACCGGTAAGCGATGTCTTTACGATAGTCGTCAAACCCGAATATGCGACAAAAGAGGTCGGTCAGCAGCAGCAGTATACAGCGGAGGCATTCGACAGAAACGGCAACAAACTGAATATCTCATCCTTTAGCTGGAAGTCAGACAATCCGTCAGTGGCGATGATTAACAGCAGCGGACTTGCAACAGCACTCGCAAAGGGGAAGGCAGGAATTACAGCCGAATATCAGGGAGTATACAGCAATGTGGCGATTTTGGAGGTAACCGGCGGTACAGCCTGTGAGGTTATGAGAATCGAGATCGAACCTGTGCTTGCCGGTATTCTTGTCGGCCAGAGTCTGCAATACAACACAAAGGCTTATGATTCAAACGGGAACCTGTTGCAATACAATAGTTTCGGATATATCTCAACAGACACATCAATTGCCACTATCGATAACACAGGGAAGGCAACGGGACTTAGCGTCGGTACTACAACCATATACGCAACTGCCTGCGGAGTCCTTTCAAACAAGGCAATACTGAACGTCTCGTCAAATAATGAATGTAAATTTGCAAAGATAGTCATAAGTCCGGCAGAGGCCACCATCGAGATTATGCAGAAGCAGACATATACTGCCGTTGCCTATGACAGCTGCGGAAATGTAATCGAGAGGAATGACTACATTTACAAATCCAGTGATACCAATATTGCAACAATGAACCAAAACATAGCAACGGGGATAGGGCTTGGTGTAACCTATATTACAGCAGAATCAGGCGGGATTATAAGCAATCAGGCAAAACTGACTGTTATCAAACAACGTCTTCAGGGAGAGCCGATATTTGTATATCTTGTGGGCGGAGATGACTCCTATACTGCCGGAAACAACAGCGGGATAAAATCGATGGAATACTCCCAGATAGACGAAAGCGGATATCTCACAGGCTGGAATACTGCAACCGAAGACCTTACAAAACCGGTTCTCGGCGTAGAGGCACAACTCTATGCGGGATTTTTATTTGCATTCGGCGGGATTCAGGCAGAGTCCGGAGGGAGTTATAACGCCTCGAATACAGTAGAGAGATTCCCAGCCAACGTACAGAACGGTTCACTCGGCAAAAAGGAGAACACCGGTGCACAGATGGGAACAGGCAGAGGGTATTTCTCGATAATAAGACTGCCACCGTTTATGTATGCAATCGGCGGAATCAGCGGTAATACACTCGTGACTACAATAGAGAGGATACCGCAGTAAAAGCATATTATTTATAAGATTGAGGAAATTCAGATAATATCAAAGCAGACAACTGTTTAACAAATTCTGGTCTATTATCTTCTTCTCGTCAAATATTTTAATCAACTCATTATGAGCCCTGATAATATCTTCTCTCGCATACCACAAAGTGGTAAGTTTACCCTGTTGTTTCACTATCTCAATACAGGGAATAAAATCACTGTCACCAGACAGTAAAACTATATCAGATACCTGTTGACTATAACTCATCAAAAGCATATCAATCGAGATCATTATATCAACTCTTTTCTGCTCAAAAATCGGCCTGTCTGTACCTTTCTCAACTCCTCTGTACTCTAACCTTCCCAATCTTACACAAAATCTTGGCAGATTATCTATCTTATTATAGAATTTTTCTCTCTTGCTATACTTTTGGTTTCTTCTTCTGTTGGTTCTGCTGATTTATATGGAAGACAATGGTAATAATAAGTTCGGAGGACTTCTCTACCTCCAGATAGTTTTTCAACCAGTTTATTAAAATCTATTTTAGGATTGCGATAATAATTGAGTACTTTCTCTAAATATCCACCATCAATAAAAATAACTGCTCTCATAATAAAAAACTCCCATCATCAGCATATAGTGTCTTAACGACCTATATCCAATGATGGGGATCATTTGATTATCAAAATAACACTTATTTTTTATAAGTCAATAAGTTTTTAATTCTCTGGAAATACCCCAAAATTTTTCATAAATCCTCCGCAAAACTAAATCTTAGCTGG
>DYEF01000014.1 GCA_020725805.1 Bdellovibrio sp. | reverse complement strand
CTCATACACTCTAAAAATACCAAAATTTTGGGGTATATTCAGTAAAATGAAGAAATATGTGATTATTCCAAAACAGAATCCGTAATAGAATCCGTAAACCGTTGTTGGATATTTAGGTCCTAACATGCGTTAGGGATTACCGGTGTGCTGATAAAGATTTCAGTTATAGGTATTTAATATTTGTCCTGCAATATGAGTCATTTATTACAGATATTGTTTTATTTATTATTGCATTTTGGCTTTTGTTGGTTAAAATATACCTCTTGTGAACCGGGTATTTATAATTATTGTTTCTGCGCTGACCTGTGGGCTGTGGTCTGCGGATCTTTTTGCCGACATCGACGGTAATGTCCCATCGAAGATTTATCAGGAGAATAAACTCAGAGGCTCTTATGCCGCGCTCGGTTCGACTCTCACACTCGCAGACCAGTATGAATACGGGATGTACAATTTCTATCTGCTCTCTGAGGCATCAGCCTCTTTCGTTCAGGATTTTCCAAATGATGCCAAGATAAAGAAGGCTTATCTCTTCTGGTCGGGTTCTACCTATGATTATCCTGCGATAGCGGATAACACGGCAACGATTAAAACACCTTACGGACAGACTCATAATATTTCTACGACCCAGTGTACGATGCTTCCGCTCTCCCTCGGTAATTTCTACTACTGCCGGGCAGATGTTACAAGCCAGCTAAAGGGGTTATCCGTAAAGAGGGGCGATATATACACAGTTGGTTCCATTGATGCATTTATCTCATCAAACTGCAATATCGACCCTCATTGTCAGGCGAGATATGCCGGATGGTCGATGATTGTAATATGGGAATCGCAGACTTTTTCGCGCTACAGAGACATTGTAATCTACGATGGGTTTTATCATCTGGATGAGACTACAAGTTCTGCGGGAATTGCACCTCCTTTTACACTCGACGGATTTGTAGTTGGTAATCCGGCTTATGTGGAACTGACTTTCTTCGGACTTGAGGGTGACTCTCAGCTTGGTGAGCCCGAACAATCTCTGCTTCCGAAGACAGACCCCCTGTATTGTGTTACCTGTGACGATTTTATAAGAGTAAAAAGGCCCGGCGGTGATTATATCTATCTTCAGAACAGCGCAAGTCCTCCCAAAAACATATGGAATTCGTCATATTCCGGTGTCGAGGCAAACGGTGTAGGAATCGATATAGATACCTTCAACATAGGGGTAGGAGGATTAAATGTCCTCAGGCCCGGTGATACTTCACTTATTGTACAGGCCGGTGTAGGGGACGGGTTCCCGGTCCATCCTGTATCCGGCAATCAGAATGCACCTGATTTCAATGATTCCGCAGCCGGTGGTGGTGAGAGCGTATTTTTAGGATTTATAGCACTCGGTCTGGATACTATTGCACCGATTTTTGAAAATTCCCAGAAACATGTAGATAAACTGGAGGCCTCTGCCGGTGAGATACTGACATATACCATCGATGTCATTAACACAGGTTCACAGGATGCTACAAATGTAATTATTACAGATACCCTTCCGGCAAATACCACTTATGTCCCTAATTCCACATATCTGGATGGTTCGCTTGTTCCGGATGTCGGCGGTAATTCGCCGCTGTTTTCCGGAATGAATATAGGTACAGTAAAGGTCGGAATTACCTATCGGAAGAGAATTCAGTTTAAGGTGAAAATCAATGAGAATACCTCCGGTGGGACCTACATTTACAACAGTGCTACGATAAAATGCAGTGAGATTTCTCCTTTTACTACCAACAGGGTATCAACACTTGTAAAGTTGGCTTCGGTATCAGAATTTACCAAAAAGATTCTGTCAATTACAGACTCCTATGGCAGGCAGAAGAGTTATCTGGAGCCGGGGGATAGCATCAATTACGAAGTACGAATAAAGAGCAATTCGTCATTCCCTATAACTATCGAGAAATTTGAGGATATTATTCCAAAACATACCAGAATTGTCAGTGTTAACAATCCGCCGGGGAGCATTAATGAGTCAACGCAGAGTGCGATTGTGATAAAGAACATCTCATTTGACCCGTATGCATCACAGTATATCCGTTATATTCTAAGGGTGGATACGGTTTCCGAATGGGGGAATTCGGATCCGATAAACGGCTATCAGATAAAGAATCAGGGTACTCTGTCGGGTGGTTCCCTCGACAGGGTTTATCTCTCCGATGACCCCACAACACCTGCTCCGTCAGACCCGACAGTTGTTACAGTAAGATATGGCTCTGATCTGAGTTCATCTTCCAAATCTGTCGTTGATATTAACGGAGGTAATCCGGAACCCGGTGACGAGCTTCTGTATACGATAAATGTGAGGAATACCGGAACACGCACAGTAGGTATTCAGGTAGAAGATACCCTCTCGAGTTATGCAGAATTCATTGCTGTGGACTCAATGAGTCCCTCACAGATGAAATACAGCATCGGAGCAAATAAACTCATCTTCTATAACTTTTCACTTGCCACAAATGAGACGGCTACTATCAGATACCGAGTGAGAATCAGCTATGCAATCCCGCCGGGCTCTGTGGAATTTAAGAACACAGCCCGGATTTATTCGACTGATGAACCGAATTATTTCATTGATGTCTCCTCCTCCCTGACGGTTGTCTCAGGACCGAATATTTCTCTCTTTCAGAAAGGTGCAAAGATAAACGGGGCAGAGGTCAGGACCGGAAAACCCGGAGATAGAATCGATTACTATATCACAATCAGAAACACTGGTAACGGTGCCGCAAATAATGTAGTTGTCGAGGATATAATCGATTCAAATCTGACAGTAGACCCAAGTAGTATATCTGATGGCGGAAAACTCTCTCAGGGCAGAATAGTATGGGAGTATCTTATAATCGGAGTCGGAATAACGAGGACACTCAGATTCTCTGCAACGGTAAATATCCCTATCGAAAACAATTACGTCATCAAAAATCAGGCAAGTCTTTATTCTCAGGATATCAAAAAGATATTCAGTGATGACCCGGTTACATCAGTCCTTGGTGACAGCACAGACATAACCATAAAATTCGGTCCTCAGATTAAAAATGCCTTAAAATTTGTCAATAATCAGAAGAGTATATGGGCTCATGGAGGAGATATCCTCACATTTACTCTCGAGTTTGAAAATGATTCGCCCGGACCGCTCAAAAATCTGATTCTGTCTGATTCTGTTTCGAAACTCCTTAAGAATGTAGAGTTGATAACTCCCGGCGGCTCTGTGGATGCCAACCAGACAATAAACTGGAATGTGCCGCTTCTGAACCATAAGGAGAAGAAGACCTTTATTTTCAGGGCAGAGGTAAGGCCACCTACCAAGCCTTCTACTGTAATTAGTAATTTTGGTACGATAATAGCCGGCACGACATACAGTAAGAACACTGATACGGTTACTGTCTATGTCTATGATGAACCGAATCTGTCAAATACATTCAAATATGCCTCTTATGACGGAGATTATGCAAAGCGGACACATAATGCAAATGCAGGAGATACACTTGTATTCAGTATTATCGTCAGGAATTCCGGTCCTGTCCCTGCAAATCAGGTAAAGATAAGAGACCCGCTCGACAGTAAGATAGAATCTGTCAGCGATATATCGGACGGCGGGGTATTGATTTCCAACGAGGTCGTCTGGAGTATCCCACTCTTGAACCCCAATGAAAGCCGCACGGTATCATTTAAGGGTAAGATAAAGAGCCCGCTCGAGAACGGTGCAACTATTTATAATCAGGCAAAAATCATTTCCAATGAAACCAAAGAGGTATTGAGTGATGACCCAGATACGCCTCTATCACCTGACCCGCTTTTAATAACCGTCTCTTCATCTCCCTATCTTGTCTTAAAGGTCAAGGCAATAAATAAGAACGGGGAGGAGATTATTGGTCCTGTAAGACCATCAGACGAGATAGATTTTGTCGTGGAGATATTAAACACCGGCAACAGTATTGCAAATGATGTGGTCGTGTCAGATTATATCGATAAGGACAGATTGGAGATTCTCTCTGTTAATGACGGCGGATTTGTCTCAGGTAATCAGGTCGTATGGAATATTCCGGATATTAACATCGGCGAGACCTATAAAAAGACTCTCTCTTTTAGGGCGAGAGTCAGAGAGTGTATTTCGGGAAAGATTATTAATTATGCAGAGGCTACATCGAGAGAGATTCTCAATCCTGTAAAATCGAATAATCTCGAACTTGTTGTTGATAATTTAGCTAAAAAGGGGAAATTCAGTAAGAAACTTTTATCCCCTAAAGAAGTTACCGTAAATGAAAAGGTAATTTATGAAATTAGTTTTACAACAGATGATATCTCTCTCTGTGATGCAGTAATAACTGATGTCTTCCCTGATTCACTTGAGATTCTGTCGAGTTCCGGAGGCATTCTAAATAAGAATACTCTGACATTAAGTACAAAACAATTGAAGAATCTGACTCCAATCAGGGTAGAGGCAAAGGTTAAAATTCCAATTAAAGATGGGAGTATGATCCGGAATCAGGCATATATTGAGGCCATAAATTACAAGGGGAGGCTCCTCTCCGATGACCCGGATACGTCAGTTTTGGATGACCCGACGGAGTTCAGAGTAAAGAGCAGTCCTGAAATCTATATTATTAAGACCGCCGATGCCTTGGAGACTGCTCCGGGCTCTGTAATTAATTACAGCATACTGGTCCTGAATACGGGGAGTGATTTTGGAAGAGATATAGTTGTGACAGACACTTTTGACGAGATGTATCAGCATATTGATGATGTTCAGACAAAAGGGGAGGGTAGTTACGATGCCTCTAATCACACTCTTACATTTACTCTCTCAGAACTCGGTATTGCACCGCAGTATTATAAGAGATTTGATTTTGCAGTAAAACTCCGCCCGGATATCCCTGATGGCACAATACTTCCTAATCAAGGCAGACTTAGAGCATCTAATTCGCCTGAGATTCTGAGCGATAATAATGCAGATAAATCTGACGGAATAAATAAGACCTCCGTCCTTGTAATAAACAGACCCGAACTTTATATCTCAAAGACTCCTTACAGACTAAGCAGCCAAATTATTAGGACGGAAGAGTATGTATATCCGGATGAAGAGTTTATATACAGACTTATTGTCAGAAATGATTCTGATATTGATGCAAGGGATATAATAATCAGAGACAGTCCGGATAAATCCAAAGTCAAGGTTACAGAGGTAATGAGCGGCGGGGATTATGACGGAAGCGAGATAAAGTTTGATTACAATACGATTTCCGCCCTGAAAGTTCTGAGGAAGGGTGAGAGTGCAGAGCTCTGGTATAAGGTCAGGGTGAATATCGATGTAGAGGATAATTCACAGATAATAAATCAGGCTGCTGTTGAGTGTTCGAATGCAAAGACTGTTTTTGTGAGCGACGATACGAGAACCCTGAAAAAGAACGACCCGACTATTGTGACTGTCAAAAGATATAGCGGACCTTATTTCGCCTCATCCAAGAAAGAGTATATCGCAAAGACTGAGCCTGTAAAATACGGTGATAAGATTGATTTTGTGATATCGGTAATCAATTCGGGTGATACTGCATCTAATGAGACAAGACTATATGACGAAATAACAAGATATGGCTGGGAGTATGTAAAAGGCTCTACTAAGCTGAACGGTACTGTTGTAAGTGATATTGGCGGTAAATCTCCTCTCGAGAGCGGGCTTCTGATAAACTCGGCAAAATATGAGGGTTCTGGCAGCAATAAAGGGGTTGTATCACCAATATCCGATGGAGGGCTTGAGAAGAATATTGCATTAGTGGAATTTTCTGCAATCGTTCCAAAGAATGTCTCAGTTATGAAAAACGGTGCAAGGATAACATTCAAGGGTGGTGAATATCTGATACCCGAGATTCAGATTCCGGTTGGGGATAAGCCGCTCATTACTACCCTTGTTAAGGAATATAGTATTAGTTCAGACAAAAACGGCAATTCGGTTGCGGATATAGGAGACAATCTAAGGTTTTATCTCAGGTTCAGAAATGAGGGAAATTCAGCAGCCAAAAAGGTTGAGATTACGGATATAATACCTTCTCAGGCGAGCTATCTTGCGGGAACGATGAAGATTATGATAAATTCGGTTACAAAGACACTCACCGATGAATCTGACTCAGATGAAGGAGAGGTTGCCACTATAAATGGTCAGGTTGCAAACAGGTTTGTTATAAATGACCTGCCACCTTCAACGGATGTCCTGATAACCTTTGATGCAGTTGTGAATGTCTGCGGAGGTTTTCTGAATCAGGCAGAACTTGTATATGACAATGGGAAAATTTTGAGTGATTATGATGGGAATCCCCAAAACGGGATTCAGAAGACCTATGTCGCTACCTGCGACCTGCCTCAGAATTACTATGAGCTCTATAAAACAGCCACTGATAATAACGGAGGAAAGGTAGAGCCATCTGATAAGATTACATTCAGAATCTCTGTTACAAGTCAGGGGAACAGCAGGGTTGATGAAGTGACCTTTATGGATGATATTCCTATGTATGTCCAGTTTTCGGGCAGGAAATCGGATATAATTCTTCCGGAAGGTGCCGAATTCAATTATGTACCGCCGCCTTCGGGAAGATATAATAATGGTCTGATAATTGTAAAAGGGCTTAAGTTTGGTTCATCTCAGTTGCAGGGAGCGGAAATTATCTTCAACGTCAGTGTAAAGAAGGATGCAAAATACGGGGATTTGATTGAAAATAAGGCGTATTTATATACTCAGGAAAATAAATATTTCGAGTCCAATACAGTAAGACTGACTGTGGGAGGGGAGATCGGGACCGTTTCGATTCAAGGGATTCTTTTTAGAAAGATGAACAGAGATGAAAAGAAATTCATATATGATACAGATATCTTGCTTTCGGGTTATAAGGTTGTTGCTGAGAGAATAGATGATTCACAGGATAAGATTCTTCCGCCGCCAAAATTCAAACCGGCCGACAAAAATTATACGGACAGTGACGGAAAGTTTGTAATATTGAACCTTACGCAGGGCAGATACAGATTGTATGCCTACAATGAAAAGGATTCATTGATTGGTGTAAAGGATATTGACCTCTCCGAAGGCTCGCTCTCAAATGTCGAATTTGCAATAGTCCCAACAGGTGTTGTGTATTCATCAGAAAAATACTTACCTGTTGAAAATCTTAAAGTAATACTTACGGCAAATGACGGGATAAAGAAGGAGTTTATAACGGACAGATACGGTATTTACTGGTTTGATTTTGATAACAAATCCTATAAATTCGATGTTGTATCATCGGATGGTTCTTATGTATTCCCTTCTGCTCTTATTTTGCCCGATAATAATATCAAACCCGATATAGAAGGTTATGTGTCAAATGACTTTGCACCTAAGGTAATAGAAAACAAGAAATATCTGACGCAGATTGACTTTAGCAAAGCCGAAAATGGCAAACTGAGGCTGGTAAACAATAATCTCCCTGTTGACAGTTCCTCTTCGCTGATAACATTCTATAAGAGTGCAGATAAAAGTGTTGTTACAAAAGGTGAGCTGATAGAATATTCTCTCGTTGTCAGAAACGGGACCTCGAAAGATATAACATTCTATATTTCGGATGAACCAGATAATGGGCTTATAATAAAATCGAAAGATTTTTCACTTGGTACTCTGAAGGATAATGGTTTGAAGCCGGACGGAAGACTTGGCGTTAAGACAGAGAAGTTTAAATCAAAACTGCTTTATAAAACAAATGAGTTCAGTGTTCCGGCTAATGAGACTAAGGTATTAAAGTACTTTGTCTATGCAGGTTTTGATTACGATGTTATGAAACTATCTAACCGGGCAACTCTGTTCGAGAAATCGGGCAGGGTAGTGAAGACGGCTTATAATACTGTATATGTAAGGAAAGATTACGATTTCGAAAACTCAATGCTCTTCGGACGCGTTTTCTGTGATGAAAACAATAATGAAAGATTCGACACAGGTGAGGTTGGTATTTCATCTGCTAAAGTTATGCTGGATACCGGATTTATTGCCGTTTCAGACCAGTATGGTCTCTATCACTTCCCTCAGCTTGACAGTGGTTATCATATAGTAAAACTCGACAGAAATTCTCTTCCGGCAGGTACTAAACCGCTCTATGAGAGTGTGGATATGTATTTTACAAACGGATTGCCTGCAAGGATAAACTTTCCTCTTGTATGTGAAACAGAGAAGAGGGTTATAAAGGATTCGGATTTTTACAGAACAGATACCGGATTTGCAGAGATACATATTAGTAAGGGCGGAGAGAATGCCGGTGATAAAGTATCTAAACAGGATGCAAATATAAAAGAGGTAAAGACAGAGGTTCCTTCTGAAACAAGTAGTAATAAGACGGATGCTTCTGCCAATGCTCCTGCAATATCAGAGAAAGCCACTGCTACACCTGTTGACAGAAGCAAAGAGGTAAAGACCGAAGAGAATATCATCTTCATACCAGAGGAGAAAGTCACAACCTCCGAGTATGCTGTCGTTTATGGAAAACTTGCTTCAGGAAATAAGATTTTCTATAAAAACAACGAAATCAAAACATCAGACGGCAGTTTCAGATTCGAGATTCCGCTCGAGTACGGCAGGAACAAGGTTGTGATTGATATAGTAGATTCACAAAATAGGGCATCTGCGGTATTCTTTGAGATAGAAAGAAAGGAGAGAGAGCCGTTTTTATTGGTGTACTTTACCGGACTTGTTTCGAATTCTGATTTCTATCCGGACGGATATTTGCCTTCTACGCATATCACGGCCGCAGGGTTTGGTCTTGACTCAAAGGCAGTAATCTATGCAAAGCATCATCTGAAAAACCGCCTTGGATTTAAGGATATCGATATGACCCTGCACTTCGACTCCTCAAAGATGAGGGAGAGGGAATTCAATCTCTTTGAAAACCGCATAGCCGATTATATGTATTTCCCGACCTTCGGGGATAGTTCGACTTTAATCAAGGATGTGGATTCGGTTGATAAGTTCTACCTGAGGATTGATGCGGACAGAAACAGACTGCTCTTTGGCAATTTCAATACACAGATAGCGGGATTTGACCAGTTCAGATACGAGAAACGGTTATACGGACTGAGCCTCACTCTTGACAATACATTTGAAAAGTATCACACATCTAATTATTCAAGATTATTTGCCGGTATCCCCGTTGAGTATTCCAGACACAAGAGGACGATTCTGAAGGCAACAGGTGGTTCTGTATATTTTCTGGGTGTCTCTGATATAATAAACGGTTCCGAGAATATCAGGATAGTTGTCAGAGATATGCTGACCGGTAATACTTTATATGAAAAGACACTCGTGCGATACACCGACTATTCGATGAATTATTCAACAGGTACTCTGATACTGAATCAGCCCCTGAATTCCTATATTGAGACCCCGTCATCCGTCGGTATTTCGGGGAATCCTTCCGGGAGTGTTTATCTTCTGGCTGAATATGACTATTTCAGTCTTAAATCAGATGAAAATTATTCTGTCGGTGCATATGTTAAGGAGAATTTTGACAAGAGACTGGATATAGGCGGGGGAATAATCAATGAATTCGAATCCGGAGATACAAGGTACAAACTATACAGTGTCGGTATTTCGATGAAGTATCTGAAATATTCATCAGTAAAGGGTGAGTTTGCAGCGAGTAAATACGGTTATTCCGATTATCTCTTATCAACTGACGGAGGTATAAGCGGTCGCTCCCTGTCAGTGGAATCAAAAGACGGATATTCTGCAATGATAGAGACAAGGGGTGATATTGCAGACCTGTTATTAAAGGAGGACAGGCTATTGTCGTACAGACTCTTTTTCAGAATGAACACACCGTATTTCACAAGCTCGGATACCCTTGTCAGTCAGGGTATTAAGAGTACCGGTCTCGAGATTTCAAAGGATATTGACAAAAGCCTCTCGGCATCTGCGACTTTTTACGGACACTTTATTGAGCCTCTCTCACTTTCTAATATGGAGAAGATGGGCGATATTTCCTTGTTTATGTCCCAGCAGAAGCTGAAATACAGACTTACAGAGAGACTCGATCTGCTGTCCGAAAATATTTATTCATATTCGGACTTTAACACAAAGATTGTGGATAAAAGTTATTCAACGGATATTCTGGGTATAGGCACGAATTATCAGGTAACTCCGAAGATAAACGTATTTGGCTCTCTCCATTCAGTATTCTGGGGTGATGAAAAGGAGTTTAATGAGATTACAGACAGACTATACATAACGGTTGGTTCTACATACAAGGTAAAACCAAAACTGTATCTTACCCTTTCTGATACACTAAGGTTGAATCTTGACAATTATACTCAGATATCCGCACGCATACCCGTCTCTGAAACAGGGAGTGTCTATTTCGGTGAGAGAGTAGGTAGTTTTGGAAGTGAATTCGTTGCAACTTCTATCCTTGGTGCAGAAGAACAGCTCTCAGGTGGTATAAGCTCTTACGGGGAGTACCAGATTGATACCCTGTCAAATCAACTGAATTCGAGGGCGATACTCGGAACCAAAGGTAGATTCGCTGTGGCAGATGGCCTCAATGCTTTGATTAATTATGAGCACACGGAGGTGGTTTCAAACGGAGAGCTCTCATATAACTATCAGGAACCCGGCTTTATTACTGATACCAACCTTCAGACTGTTCAGAATTATTCATACTCAAATGAAAAGAGGGGACCTCTTTACGGATATTCGTATACCCAGAAATTAGGGATAAACAACGACCTAATCTATGAATATATGGGACTGAATTACCCTCTGGGCTTTGCACAGGGAGATAATAAGCGTGATGTCGTTTCGGGCTCGGTTGAATATGTCAAATTGAAAAATCTCAAGGGTTCAGTCTTTACAGAGTTCAGACTTGACAATAATGATGAGAATTTTGGGGGAGAGGACAGGATACAGTACCTTATAAGACTCTCTTTGATGTGGGGAATTTCCAGAGATATAAGTCTTAGTTTTACCGGGCATTATCTGGCGGTCAATAATCTGGAGCACAAAAGAGATGAATACAGATTCTCCGAAAACAGTTTCGGTCTGGCACTAAGACCCAAGGATTTTGACTGGGTAAATCTCTTTCTGAAGTTCTCAAATGTGTATGAGGACAGGTATGATTTTATGCAAAAGAGCGAGTTTGAGAGTTATTCTCATATATTCAGCATAATCCCGGTATTTGAACTTCCTTATGGCTTTGAACTTGTTGAAAAGCTTGCCCTAAAACGCTCATATATTAACGACTACTCAGTTCAGACTTCAGAATCCCTTGATTCCTTATTGTGGGTAAACCGTATTAACTATAACTTCTATAAAAGGATGTTTGCCGCAGGTATTGAGTACAGATTGCTGTCGGTGCTGGATAATGAAAGTAAGAGCGGTTTTCTAATTGATTTGGGCTATAACTTTAACAGATATTTCAGACTCGCACTCGGTTACAATTTTACTGACTTCTCGGACAATCTCTATCGTCTGAGGGATTATAACCATCACGGCTTCTTTGTCCGTGCAACAGGGAAGTATTGATAATGGTTAGAATCTGCCCAGTACCTTACCTGCTTTATATTTGTCTTTTATGACGGGAATCAGGAAGTCATAAAGCCTGTCGGCCATAATTACGTTTGCCTTTCCTGTATAATGTGCAAAGTTATCTACCATAATCTCTTTCAGTTCGATATCAGCGACGGCTTCGGATAGATAGACAAAAGGAGTATTCTTCTTCCTCATTTCGTTTTCAATCCATTTTATCAGGTTGTAAACCGACTTGCATGCATGTTCCTCCGGACAATTTGTATCTGTCAGCGGTTCCCTGCAATTTGCACAGAATGAATATATTTCGCTGCTCAATACAAATTCTGAGTTGTCTTTTCTGATTTCTTCCATAAGCATATCCATATATTTTATATTTGTTGTCTGGAATTTACCCAGATATGCGGATAGCTCAGAGTTGTCTTTTGAAAACAGCTGTGAAAAGTAAAATAATACATATCTGTACAGGAGTGAATTTTCATTTAAAGCTATATTAAGTCTTTCGGGAAGGAAAGATATTATCTGTAATCCGGGACTTTCGGCATTCACAAATCTTATAAGTGTAGGTTTACCATCAATTATTTCAACCTTATACTTGGCATTTAGAAAATCATTCGGGAAAAAATTGTATATTACAATGTCACTTTTCAGTTGTTTTAGTTTATATTTGTAATGAAGGTAGATTTCCTGAATATCGTATCCCGGGATACCACCGTTGATTACTTCAAATTTCATATTTTCGATATAGGGTTCATCTTTTAGCCGCTTGCCAAGCCTTCCGGGGATTGTCTCCTCATCCTTTTCAACACCTGCCCCGAAGGTAGCACTATCCCCTATTATCAATATGCGGACTGTGCCTTCAGGTTTGGCAATACTTATTTCCCCTCCCCTCAGACCAAGCGAATTAATCTTTATAGTACATTCTTTGCATTCTTCCATATCATAGGCCAGACCGGGAAACGGATAGATTCTCATACCCGGAAGCTTCTCCTTAAACTGATATTTTACGTTCAGAAAGCTTCGGAAAATCAGTTCAGAAAATACTAAGCCTACAATTACAGAAATAAAAAGTAGGAGGATGTTGTATAATCTGTTCATAACCTTATCATGAAGTTTCAATATATGCTATCTATCTGATATTATCAATAAAATATTGACTTTTTTTATAGTTTCTGTTATCAAGCCTAAGTCTCAGGAGGGGTAATGGAGAAAGAAAAAAACAGTAATATTGAGATGCTGTCGGATGTTATCAAAAACGGTGTTGAGGCCGGAATCAAGATTGCTTCAAAGCACTATCATATGATTACTGATCTGCAGCAGCTACTTTTTGAAAAGGACAAGGTTTTCAGGATGCTGGGAGAACAGGTCTTTCAGATGATAGACCAGGGCAGAATATTTGCACCGGCAATTATGCAGACTACATTCAGGGCTGCCAAGGAAATAATCGAACGGATAGCCCACCTCGAGGAAGAGAGGAAGAATATCAAAAAAGAACCGGCCCAGAATACCGCTCAGAAATCAGCCGCAACCGGTAAAAAGGCAGCTAAAACGGCTGGTTTGAAGCAGAATGTAAACCAGAAGAAGTCATCACCCCAAAAGGCTAAAGGGAATAACATCAGTAAGAATAAGACGGCATTGTCTAAGAATATTAAAAAAGCAGCTGTTATGAAGAAGAAGAAGAAATAAATTATGTGGGGCTGTAGCTCAGTTGGGAGAGCGCTTGAATGGCATTCAATAGGCCGGCGG
>DYEF01000013.1 GCA_020725805.1 Bdellovibrio sp. | reverse complement strand
CGGGATTGGTCTTGACAGTCTTAAGAGAGCTTACCTTGGTTACTACTCCCTTTGCAGACTCCTTCTGAGCCGCTGTAATCGTTACTTCCTTCTTTTCATCCTCGCCGCAATTTGCAAAAATTACAAATGCCAGAACAAGTGATGTGAGTAATACAAAAATCTTCTTCATAAAATACCTCCTTTGGAAGAAATTATAAAAAGCATAAAATCCCCCCATATTTCAAATCCGCTGTCTTTTAATTCAGCACTTCTTATCATTCCCTGCTCCTTAAGAAAGCAGCAGAATAATACCACCGGTATTCGGATTACAAAATCACCCCCAATGGGTATTTTGAGGGTAAATCCCTTACAAGATCCCTTTTCGCCTTGCCTTCAGAAACGCCTCTTTGCGGCTCTTGGCGTGAAGTTTTCTGTAAATCTTCTTGATATGTGAGTGAACGGTAGAAGGGCTTATATTCAGTCTGACGGCGATCTCCTTATAGGAGAGACCCTTTTCGACATCGGAGAGAATCTCCTTCTCTCTTGCGCTCAGTAAATACTGTTCGTCATTTGCATCCTGAAGGTCGATAATAATTGCCCTTGCAATACGCGGACTCATCGGCGAGCCGCCTTCATATAAGTTATGCAGGGCTTCGACGAGTTCCCTTGGAGTAGCGCCTTTTAGTATATATCCTGTCGCACCGGCTTTGAGTGCAGCAAATACCGTATCCTTATCCTCGAAGACCGTAAAGGCCATTATCTCCACAT
Source organism: Bdellovibrio sp. (assembly GCA_020725805.1). Classification (GTDB taxonomy): domain Bacteria; phylum Myxococcota; class SpSt-1050; order SpSt-1050; family SpSt-1050; genus SpSt-1050. Next base: position 17,657 of record DYEF01000013.1, on the reverse strand, counting down.
CGGGGAGAAGAGACTTGCTCTCCCTAATCAGCTCGATTCCGCTCATTTTCGGCAACCCTATATCAACCAGAATAATATCGGGACTGATCTCTTTCAGCACGGGGAGTGCCTCCTCGGCCGAAGAATAGGCTCCGGCAATCTCGATATCTCTCTCGCCGCCAAGTAATATTTTCAGATTCTCCCTGACAAGCGAATCATCTTCCACAATTACAATCTTCATAATACTTTCCCCCTATCACTAAACAGAACGGTTATCCATAACCACAACCGGTGATTTTAAGGGTATTGTGAGCAGAAGTTCGGTGCCGGTTCCGATTGATGATTTTATTTCGAAAGAACCTTTTATCTCCGACATCCTTTCCTTTATGTTTCTTAGTCCCGACCCGCTCCCCGTTTTTACTACATCAAATCCCCTTCCGTTGTCTTTTATGGTGATATTCAGGTTATTCCCCTGCTTTGTAAAATGCATCTCTATCTTATCTGCTCCTGAGTGCTTCAGAATATTATTGACAGCCTCCTGAACAGACCTGATACAATTGAGATTTTCTCTTGCCCCCAGATATTCGGATTCAACATCCTTATCAACGAAATATTCTGCACTTATACCATAGGACTGAAGCGTATTTCTGTATCTGTGCCTGAACCCGGATACAATGGTTCCGACGGTGCTTTCGGGATTCTCCAGAAGCAAGAGACCTACTCTCATAAAATCCATTGCTTCCCGCGAGTGATTATGTATTATCTCGATCATATTTCTGACCTTTTCCGCATCCTTCTCCTTGTTCAGACTACCGCTTGCTACCTGCGAAGCCACAATAATATGAGTCAGTATGCTGCCAAGACCGTCGTGCATCTCCTTCAGGATATGGTTTTTCTGACTTCTGAGTTCCTCTTCGAGTGCCGATTTCTCTATTCTAAGCCGCTCGACTTCCAGCAATTGGGACAGGTTCAATGAGAGGGCACCTATCAGACTCCTGTCTTTTTTAGAATAAGGTGTGTTGTTCCATTTTTCCAGAAATATCACAACATAGAATTCCTTTGAAGTACTTACAGGGACGAAGAGTGCACCTTTGAGTGAATCGTCCAGCGCAAGTCCCTCATCGATTATTTCGAAACCGAAAACTTGCTCTCTGAGTTTTGAAAGATATTCTGCCACATGTTCATTTTGGGCAAGTCTCAGACCCATCAGAGCCGTGCCCTCGGAATCCGAATAGATCAATTGTCTGCCATTCAGGAGGACTATACAGCCGGAACTACCTATAAGATTTCTGACAAATATAAAATACTTCTCAAACGGCAGTCTCTCTTCAGAAAGACTAAGTTCCATATTAAACCGCATTATTTCCCTGTCGATATCGTATGTGCCTCTTTTGAAGAATCTCTCGGTCATTCTCTTGACCGTATTTCTTATAGGGATATACAGAAAGACAATCAGAAGTACGGCAACAACAGATATAATAGGAGCCCGTCCCATATATGCACTGATATAAGGAGATACTACACCAAGAAATGTCAGTTCTATCCCCTGAAGTATCAGTATCGTCATACCGTAAATCACTATGTAATCGAAAATCGTACCTATATCCATCAGTTTATATCTGGTTATCGCAAACGCAAAACTGAGCGGAATGACAATCGAAGGCAGGAGCGCTATCTCCTCCGACAGTATGGGGGCTCCGAATAGAACAGGTACAGATGTAAAGATGAGCCATGCAAGAAGCCCGGCAGAAAACCCAAAGACAACCCACTGTATCTGCCTTCTGAATACAACATCCTTCTCCCTGAAGAAATCTATGACTAGAAGAAGAACAAAGGTTATCAGACAGAGACTGATCGGCAGATATGACGTCAGATGCATATTACTGAATAGGCCTGTATAGTTCGCAAGCAATACCAGCAGTAGAACCAGATAGACACCGCCGGTAATCCACGGATACCTCTCTGCGATCTTCTTCTTCCTCGGAAAGACCAGAATCAGGTGCAAAAAAGCGAAAGAAGAAGACAATGCACCAAGGTAATTTGCCTCCTTGAGAATCCTGAACGCTATATAGGGGAAATAGAGGTCGCGTACGGTATATGAAGCCAGTGCTGCAAAACTTGCACAGACACCTGTACCAACTATGAAATTCGCAACAGAGATGTCATTGGACTTCTTCCTTAAAACCAGAAAAGCCGTTATCATAAACGACCACGCAACAATATATACAGGCAGTGTCCGTTTTATCACCCCGAATAAACTGAAATGCTCAGGCACAACCGAAAAAGAGAGGGTTTCTGACCCCCGCTTTACCGTAATATTCACAGACTCATTCAGTTTAACAACATCTCCCAACCGTATCAGTGATTCCCAAATGAGATCGTAATCCTTCCTGTCGCTCACATAATCAGGGTCCGGACTAAAGGTAAAGAAAGGAATTTTCAGATTCTCTACGTCAAGTAATATATCCCTATCCTGTAATCCGGCCAGTTTTGCAGGGCTATTCCTGTCGACCTTAATCACCACAGATTCGTTCTCTATTGCCGTTCTGATACCTGTATAGGGAGAAGAGAGAAGCGAAAAGAAACCCAGTACAGTGATTGTGATATTCAAACCAAATAGAAAATATATCAATATTCTGCCTTTATTTAACTTGGGCATAAGAATTTTGCTGTTTATATTTAGATTTTCAATGCGACATAAGCTTAACTGACATTACCGATTATACCTAATAGTCTGCTACCCGCCTGAGCGGCCTTCCAATTATCAGGAAACCGGTCTATTGTCAAATCTGTTTTACGGCTCTGTTGTTCCAAAACAGAAATGTAACATTTTTATGTTGCAGTTACATTCTGTTTTACAGCTCACAGAACACCTGTAAGCATAGAAATACCCATAAAATACCCATAAGGGGTGATTTAATAATTTTGTGGTATCTGATAGAGAAAAACTCAACTATATGCAATCCTGCAGCAATAATCATATATACAATATTTTCAGACATAACCAAGGAGGTATTGGCATGAAAAGGTTTCAAAAGGTTATAGTTTCGCTTTTATTACTGATTTTCCTGCTCTCGGTCTTATCCGCCTGTGCAGGGCCAAGACTGATCGTGGGTTCAACAGGCAGACAGGGTGTCGTAAAATTCATCTGGGATGATGATGACGAACAGGGATTAATCAAGTGCGATGTTGCCCAGAACGGCGCTTTATCAAACTGCCGCAACATTAAAGTCGAACTCAAGGAATAAAGGGAGGTCTGCCATGAGAAAAGGAATAGTTATTTTGTTACTTATTGCAGCAATTCTTACGGCTCTGGGTCTTGCCGGCTGCACAAGCCGCCGTATTATCGGAGCAGATGACCACGCAACAAGACCTATAATGAATTTCCAGACCTACAAGACAACCCACTACATAATCTTTCCGGGTTCGGCCGTTCACGAATTCTGGATGTGCGAAGAGAAGAATGACAATATATCCTGTGAAAGGGCCTGCGACGGCAAGACGGATATCAGCTGCCCGACGGCCACTATGAATGTTTCATCCAATGTCAGATAAGGAGGAGCAAATATGAAACGTATATTGATTTTAGCTATACTAACCGCTGCTTTATTTGCAGTTTCCTGTGCCCCCAAAAAAGTCCTGATTGCCAACGAATATATGGGTGAAAACAAGACGGCAAAACTCCTGATGCTTCCGAAGGCACAGACAGTAGGTTCCGACAAAAACAAGGTAAGACTCTTTGACTATTATATCCGCATCTGCACCCTCAATCAGGCAAACAAGGAGGAGAACTGCAAGGATACCCTCATCCTCGAAAATGTAAATCCACGTTCACTGTATTAACGGGAGGAAGAAGATATGAAAAAGACCATTAAAATAATTTTTATAATTTTATCCCTTGCAATACTTATATCGGCCTGCAGCACAACGGTCAGAAGCATAACCCATACCAGATGGGAAAAAGACTATGCATATTTTACATACTGGGAGGGAGATTGTGCCAATTATGTTATTCTTGGCACCAGCTGCGACAAAGGGAAATCTGTTATAAAGCGCTGCAATTACAATGAAGACAACACAGCCACCTGTGTAGAGGAGAACGCGGCACAGGAAGTACTCAATCCGCATCTGAAAAAATAGATAATTCACAGATTTTATTCAGGTTTATCAAGGTCTCAGGTGTATAAGATTTCTTATCACCTGAGATTTTTTTTGCCTGCAGACTCTAACATATTTATCTGGTTTTATGAATTTGTGTAATTTCACCGGGATACAATAAGACAGGACAGCGGTGAGTCTTTCAGTGAACCGCCCTTTTGGCCCTCTGCCAGTACTCTTCAAGCTCGGCAATATTCATCTTTCTGATATCCTTTTTATCTCCCGTTATCAGCCGGTACATCCTGTCAAAGCGTCTTACGAATTTCTTATTCGTCCCCATAAGGGCGATTTCGGGATTGACACCGAGATGTCTTGCGATGTTTGCAATCACAAAAAGAATGTCTCCTATCTCTGATTCGATTGCCTTTTTATTCTTCCTCTTCTTTCTCAGTTCGGCCTTCAGTTCTTCTATCTCTTCAGAGAGTTTTCCGAAGACCTGAGATACATTCTCCCAGTCGAAGTTGAAGGACTCTGACCTTATGCCGAGTTTGTAGGCCGAGAGAAGGGCGGTAAATGTCGGCAGAAGCCCGTAACCTATCGAATCTGCCTTCTTTTCCCTGATCTTTATTCTCTCCCACTCTTTTACCACATCACCGGATTTCATCCTTTTCTTCTTCCTGAAGATATGCGGATGCCGGTTTATCAGTTTCTCTGTAATGCCCTTAATCGCCCTCTCAAGCGACCCCTTCTTTTGCGTCAGCCTTGAAATAAAAACAATATGATAGAGAATATCCCCCAGTTCCTCTTCTATCGCGGCTATATCCTTTCTCTCGAGTGCATCGACCAGCTCCAGTGCCTCCTCAAGGACGAATCCTCTTAGAGATAAAAGATTCTGACTCTTATCCCACCTGCACCCGTCTTTCGAGAGCAATCTGTCGACCATCTTAATCAGAGAATCAAATTCACTACTTTCCATACAGATCAGTCTTCTTCCCTGAGTCCGAGTTCCTTCATCTTGAGCTGCAGAGACTTGCGGCTGATACCGAGCAGTTCGGAGGCCTTCGTGACATTCCCGCCCGTCTCCTTGAGAGCCTTCAGTATCAGTTCCTTCTCGATATCCGATGTGGCCTTCTTTACAATCTCCTTAAAGTCAATCCCGCCCGAGACACTGGATACCTGCTGCCTCGTAACCTGTCTGAGTTTTATCTCGTCCGGAATGTCCGTTATATCTATACTCTCGTTCGAAGAGAGTATAACCATTCTCTCGATGAGATTCTCGAGCTCCCTGACATTACCGGGCCAGGGATAGTTCATCAGATACTCAAGGGCGGCATCCGAGATACCCGTTACCGCCTTCCGGTTCTTCTTGGAAAACTTCTTTATGAAATAATAAACGAAGTCCCTTATGTCCTCCCTGTGTTCCCTTAAGGGCGGGACCTCGATCGGAACGACATTGATTCTGTAATAGAGGTCTGACCTGAAGTTACCCCTCTCGACTTCGAGTGCAAGATTCTTATTGGTGGCCGAAATTACCCTCACATCCACATTTACGCTCCTGACACCGCCGACCCTCCATATCTGATGTTCCTGCAATACCCTGAGCAGTTTTGCCTGCATATCAAACGGGAGTTCGCTCACCTCATCGAGCAGTATCGTGCCTCCGTTGGCAAGTTCGAATCTTCCGGGCTTCTGTGAATATGCACCGGTAAATGCCCCCTTCTCATAACCGAAGAGCTCACTCTCCATCAGTTCACGCGGTATCGCTGCGCAGTTTACCTTAATAAAAGGCCCCTTGCATCTGTTGCTCTTCAGGTGAATAATTCTGGCGACGAGTTCCTTCCCTGTCCCCGATTCACCTGAAATCAGAACAGTAGAATCAGACGGGGCAATCTTTTCTATCAGGGAGTATATCTCCTGCATCCTTTGCGAATGCCCGATAATATGAACCGGTTCATCGGTCTCGAAGTCAATCTTTACATCAGAACGTCTGTACTCGAAGGTGTTTACCGCCTTTTTCACAACCTGCAGAAGTTCGTCCCGGTCAAACGGTTTTGTGAGATAATCGAAGGCACCGACCTTTATCGCCTCGACGGCATTATTGATGGTTCCGTGAGCAGTCAGAATAATCACCGGGATATCCGAGTTGAATCTCATAACATTCTTCAGAAGCTCGATTCCGTCCATACCGGGCATCTTCAGGTCAGTTATAACGACCGAAATCTCCTCCTCGTAGAGCCTCGAGACTGCCATATCGCCGCTCTCGGCAGTAAATGTTTCATACCCCTCTTTTCTGAGGAGTGCCGAGAGTACCTTGAGAATATTTATCTCATCATCAACTATCAGAATCTTGTATTTTGCCGTCTTTTCCTGCATAACTACCTTATGTTCAGTGAACCTGTACGATACCCTTCGATATCAACCGTAACATATCTGTAACCGTACCTCTTAATCCTTTTAACGATTTTGTCCCTGTTTATCAAGACTTTTCTTAAGTCCTGAACGGATGTCTCAATACGGGCAATTGTACCGTGATGCCTCAGCCTTACCACCTCTATTCCAAGTTTTTTCAGAAATCTTTCTATCACAGCGATTTTTTTTAAAATTTCTCTGTCAAGACTTATTCCATAAGGAATTCTCGATGCCAGACAGGCATTTGAAGGTCTGTTATAGCCCGTAATCCTGTATTTTTTTGAATAGCCTCTGATATCTTCTTTTGTGATTTTTGCAAGTTCAAGCGGAGAAACCACACCAAACCTCTTTTTTGCCAGATTGCCGGGTCTGAAATCGGTTCTGTCTGAATAATTAGTGCCATCAAATACAACATCAAATCCGAGCCTGCCTTTCAGACTCTCAATCTTTGAAAAGAGCTCATATTTACAATAAAAACACCTGTTTTCGGGATTTTTTACGAATCTTTTGTCCTCAAACTCGTCTGTCTTTATTAAAATATGCGGCACACCAATCTTTCCGGTAAAACTTTTTGCAAATTTCAGCTCGTCATCCGTGTATGTATCGGAAACGGCAGTTATGGCCAGAACATCCCGCTTTGCAATGATTTTCGTAAAATACAGCAGAAACGTAGAGTCCACACCACCTGAATAGGCAATGGCAATCCTGTCGAATTTACTTACAATATCTGTCAGCCTTTCGAGTCCGTTCATCTGTCGATACCGATCTGATACAGAGTGAGCTCTTCCGCAAATTCGCTGATATGGGAGATTTCCTCCTTAGATGTACCTCTCGAAACTATATAAACCGGATTTTCGGGTGTCTTTCTGTTAAACCGCTTAAGTGCCGTGAGAGCAAACGACAGATTCTCATCCGACTTTTCTCCGAAAATCAATGCCACAGGCCCGGGGAATTCGCTCTCGACAAGATAGTTCTCGCCCCTGTTCAGAAGAATCAGGCGCTCATTCTCTGCCTCGTCGCGTCCGATAATAATCTTCGTCCCGTTTCTGAGTCTGAAATGCCGACCGATTTTCAGATACTCCATCTGTCTGATATAATCATCATCGTCCTGATTGTGCTCAAAATAATCCCTGAGTTTCTCTGCAAAACGCTTATCGGTCAGAAGACAACCTCCGGCAGGACAGGGATAATCCGAGATATTGTACTCTTCTGCCAGCCTGATCTGAATATTGCGGCTCCTGCCCTCGATACTGAGGAGCCTGTTTCGGTCCACGATTCCCTCCTTCTCAAACACTGTCGGTTCAAAATGAGTAGCAGAGAGTGGTCGTATTATCAATCCCTCAAGTCCGGATTCTCTCTCAATCTTATGAATTGTGTCTCTCCTCTGGCTCATCGGTCTCTGACCCAGCACCTCGCCGGTAATAATAAAAGAGGCACCCACCTCGGCCATAATCTCCTTTGCCTTCCTGAACATAAAAATTCTGCAATCGATACAGGGATTTATAGCCGAGCCGTAGCCGAATTTCGGATTTCTGACAAGAGCGATATAATCCCTGCCCTTCGGGACAAGCCTTACATCTACACCAAGCTGACGGGAAATCTTCAATGCCTCGTTTTTGCAGCCGAGTTCCTTTTTATGTCTGGAGGTACAGGTACAGAACGGACTCGTGAAATTAACCGCTATCACTTCAATACCCATATCCATAATTATTTTGGTAGCAAGAGTGGAATCCAGACCTCCCGACATCAAGGATAATGCCTTTACTTTCTTTTCTCCCATATCTCTCAAATCCTGAAAGTTACTTCGGCCCTTCTGAAGGCCCAGCACATATATGCGATTGAGACGAAGAACGAGGCCGGGACTCTGTGCCGCTTGCCGATTTTGACTCCGAGCACAGTAGTCTTCCCGCCGAATCCCATAGGACCGATGCCGAGCATATTTGCGATATTGTATACCTCCTCTTCCATCTCCCTCAGTGTAACATCCGTATTCCTGTCATCGAGTCTTCTGAAGAGCTGCTCCTTTGCACACATATAAGAAGTCATTCTGTCACCACCGACACCGACAGCAAGCACACCGGGGGCACACCCGAATCCCTGTGCCTTAAATGCAGCATCGAGAATACACTTCTTGACACCTTCTATATCCCGGCCCGCCCCGGGCTCAGAATTCGGCAGTGAATACTGTATACTGACATTCTCACTCCCTCCCCCCTTAAGTATGAGCCGTATCCTCAACGAATCCGATTCAGACTCCTCAAAATGAAAATAAGGACTTCCGATTCCTGTATTGTCGCCCGAATTCTTCTGGGTAACGGAATCGACCGCATTTGGTCTTAAAATACCTTTTCTGGTAGATTCCCTGACCGCCCTGATTATTTCATCCTTAATGATTTTCTCTGTGATTCCCTTCGGCCTGTCTATATAAAATATCAGAGTTCCGGTATCCTGACAGATAGGCAGACGGTTCTCCTTTGCGAGTCTGATATTTTCCAAAATGATTTCAAGTGCATTTCTGGCCCTCGAACCGCTCTCCTCAGTCTGATACGCCTTTTCTATGGCTGTTTTTACATCATCGGGAAGGACGGTCGATGCCTGTTCTATAAGATTCATAGCATTCTCAAAAATTATATTGCTTTCCACGGCAAATCCTCCGTAAGAGAAAATAAAACGGAGATAGATTAGACCAAAAGAAGAATAAATCAAGGAGAAACTGAACTCTCAATATTCGGGATTATCGCAAGAGAATAACAGTACAGAATCAATGCCGGACACATAATAAATTTATACTACAACGGCACCTTGCGGGCTTCTATATCCGGCACCGCAAAGAAAAAATCTGGAACGGAAATTGCAGAGGCTAATAAAAACCAAGCCTTTGGCGCTCACAAAGGAGGTGCAGATGCTGACGGCTGAAATAATTTATATGATGCTGATGATTACTTCAGATGTGAGCTTTAAGGAACCTGTTGAACTAAACAAACTTATGAAGGCAATGGATGAATGCATAATGTTTAATCCAAATGAAACGAAAGAAAGAATAAAGGATTCACATCTAAAGGCACTCCTGCCCGAACTGCGGGTCGGGGGAAGATTCGAAGAGAATGACCTTGAGTCGAACAAACTTGCCGAGACCTCACCCTACCTTCTTACAAACTTCAAATCCGGATGGAATATCGAAGTCAGCCTCAGATGGTCTCTTGACGAACTATTCTTTTCGAAGGATGAACTCAGTCTGAAAAAGGATTACCAGAGCAGCCTTGACAAATATATAACACTTCAGAACACGCTTTCGGAGACCTATTACAGACTCGTCGAGATCCTGAAGAAACTGGAAAAGACAGACCAGAATCAGGAGAGAGAAACCCTTGAGAAGGAATACAATCTGCTCAACTCCAGAATAAATATACTGACCTGTCACAAATATAAAACCATTCAGAAAAAGGAGGATTAATTATGAAACTTTTCTTAATCATTTCCATTGTTCTTCCCCTCTTCTCCTGTCTTTCTTCACCCGAACAGGGCGATTTTTTTGTAAGTGAGATTCTTCCCAAATCCGGAGAATTCGAAAATATGCTCAGAGTCAGCATCAGATTCTCAAAACCGGTAAACAAGAAGAACATTACTCCGGCCGACATACGGCTTCTGGATATTCAGAACATAGAAACAGATACAGAAATTTCAAATTTCGAAATCAATGAAACGGGAGATATACTCACGGTCTATTCCGAAAATGTAGAGCCCGACAGGTATTACAGACTCATGCTCAAGGGAGATATTATGTCCGAGGACAATCTGCTCTTATCCTACTATTACGGCGGGAATTTCGTATCGGAGGATACATATTTTATAAAGAAAAAGAAGAACACGGATACCTGTCTGGTAATAAACGAGGTGCTCAGTTATCCGTCTGAAAATTACAATTATGAATTTATAGAACTGTTCAACTGTTCCGAAAATGACACCGATTTACGCGGATATTATATTAAAATCGATGAAAACAGGGCGCAGAAACTTCTGTTCAGGAACAATTCATTCATCCTTCCGAAAGGGGCTCAAAGAATTATACTAAGTGATGTTAAAGAATTTACTGAAAAGCCTTTGATTTACGTATCAGGAAAATTCGGAAAAAACGGACTTTCGAATACATCTCTCAAATCTATCCGCCTGTTCAGCGAAGAAGGAAGACTACTGAGTGAGTTCAGACCTTTTTCAAAGGCCAGAAAGGGTATCTCATTCGAGAGAATAAATCCGTACAGGCAGTCAGATGAAAAGAACTGGGGATATTCAGTAAGTGATAAGGGTTCGACCCCTGATAGCCAGAACAGTATTTTTATGAAAGATATCTTCCCGCCTTCCCCGGTATCCGTTTCTGTAAGGGAGACAGAGACCGGTTTCGAAATCATAGCCGAATTTGATGAAGATGTGGAGTGTAGCTCTCAGGACTGTCTATACCTTCTGTCTCAGGAAAAGGCACGCATTCAGGGAATTAGCACAGCAACAGGTAAAACAGTTATCCTAAAACCGCTTCTCAGACTAAAGTATTCGAATGATTACTCTCTTGTTGCAACACCGACACTGAAAGATATCTATCAGAATTCATTTGCAACCGATTCGGAGGTTGCAAAAATCAGAACACCGGAAATGCCGTCCATCAGACTCTCTTATCCCTCCTCATTTAGAGTCGGCTCCAACACGAGATTCTTTGAATTTATCTCCCAAAAATATTCTATGGACACCGAAAAAGTCTATCTCAGGGGTGAGATTCAGCTGCTCAGTATGCTCTGTACAAAAGGGACAGAAGAGGGAAGATTTCTGTGTACCATCAAAGACCAGATTCAAGGAGAGGAAGAGATGTGCCTGTTTATAAATGATGCAGATACAGGGATCTGTATGCTTTTTTCTAAAGCAGAAGAGACTAACCCGCCTTATGTTACAATCAGGAATATTTTGCAGATAAAGGATTATGTTTATATCGAGGCGGATTCATCGGTACCCTGTCTGCTCTTTGCAGATTTTTTATACAAGGAGGACCTTGACGAGACATTTTCATACTCTTCATACAGTTTTATGCAGCACTTCGAATACAAAATCAGAATTCAGGATTCATACAAGGAATATCTTGCCGAGATATACTGCCTCGACCTATACAATAATCCGTCAGCGAAGACGAAATTCAGCACGGAGTCCTACTCCGAGAACGGAACTTCACTCATCATCAACGAAGTCCTCCCGAATCCTTCGGGAGCTGACACAAGCGGTGAATTCATCGAGATTATAAACAACGGCACAACCAGACTGGCAGCAAACCTTATCTCAGTCAGCAACTGCTCTGATAAGACCGTAAAAATCAGCAGGATGTCCAAAAGCTATATAATGCCCAAAGAGACCGCCCTGATCGTCTCCTACGGTTCAGTATATTTCGGCAACGAGCATAACTGTACCGTTCTTGGAGGAGCCGACAGGATAATAGGCAGGGACCTTAGAAACAGTTCACCGGAAACCCTCTGTCTGTATTATAACGGATTGCTACTTGATTATTTCAACCCCAAAATTACGTCTGTCAAGGAAGGTCTGTCCATCACAAGAGTATCGGGAGACGTCTATTTCGACAGTGCAAACTGGACAATATCCTCTTTACCGGGAGGCTCACCCTGTCTTGCTTATTAATAATTGTCCGATACCTACTGGCAGAACGGTTTGATTCCTGCCCGAATGAATATATCAACCGGAAAGGATATCCTTGCCCAAACAGGTCCGAACCGGTTATTATTGACCTTACAGAGAAGAAAAAATCTGAAAGCAGAAATCCTATTTGATCTCGTGATACCATACAGGAGCCGGCGTACTCCCGTCCCATGTTGCAATTGCCTTCTCGAAGGCCGGGGCTGAATATTCTATTTTGGGTCCGTAACTGCTCGTATCACAGTAATCGGCATAACCACCCTTGAAAACCTCCGACCACCTTCCGGCGGGGTCGTTTACAATATATTTACCGTCCCTGTATCCAAGAATCACAAGGACATGGCCGTAACTTGTGAAATATCCGTGTACGATCACAGGTAATCCCTTTGCAAGAAGTTCCCTGACGTTCTGAACTGTCCCGTCATCGTGAGGAGTCAGTCTCTTCGTTATTCCGCTTCTCTGTGCGAGCGTGTTGAAGATGTATGCAAGTCCGGAAGGACTCTGGGCATAATCCTTTCCGAATTCAGAAGTAATATCATCCGGTTTACCGTTCCAGCCGAAATATCTGAGAAGCATCGCTATTGACGTATTCTGGCAGGTAGACTCGGGATATATTGAGTTTTTATACTGGCAGAAATACGGAACCTCCGGGATATCCTCAATAACGGTAATATTTACGGAGGCCTTTGCAATCAGTCTTGCATCTTTTGCCGTCCCGTCATATCCGCTGGCGGTAATAACCCTTTTGCCGTATTTGTTAAAACTGTATTTGTAATAAAATCCCGACTGCGCATCCTCCGACGAACCGAAGAGATATCCGTCCGCATCATAGACAACTCTTTTGATATTCTTTGTAGTATCAACCCTGAACTCTACCGGATTCTTCAGCGAGGAATTGTCAGCGGGAGCAATAAATTTAACATCGGCACATTCGTTTTCAAAACAGAGAGCACCACCCGGACACAACTGTGGTTCACTATAAACGAGACAACCATCAGAATCTTTCACACATCTTCTGAATCGCCCGTCAGGGTCACATTTAATAACCCCTTCTGATGCACATTCGTTTTTGCAGAGCTTCTCGCACTTAAATGACTTACTACAGAATTCATCGTTACCACAAGTCCCGCACTCTCCCCCGCATCCATCATCACCACAATCTTTGTCACGGCAATCCCTGAGACAACCATCATTGAGTTCAGCATCAGAAAAGACATCCAGATAAATAATATCTGCCGCACCGCTGTCCGGTATATATGAATCGGGAAAATCACCCGAATCCTGATTTTTCAGTTCATCAGAACCATACGCATCATCAGAACGGATATCTGAAGAACCAGAAAAGTCATCGGCAATATCATAATTTACTATATCCGATACCCCTTTGTCCTGATAAAGAATATCCGTAAAATTTTCAGCTAAATCATCATAGCAACCCAAAAGCAGAACCGGTAAAACGAATAGCAATACGTAATTTCTCATCCTATCCTCCCAACCGCAAAAATTTTATATTAAAGTGAGACTTAGTGTCAATATAATTCTAAATCCTTTCCGGCAAAGGGTGCTAACCTCACAACTGAAAATCAGACAGCTATGACTTCGTTTATTATTTCCTTGTCAACCGGCCCAAAAGTAATTATATTCTGGCAGCAATGGTTCGGGTCCTATGATAAAAGACGACATTACGATAAGAAAACTGCTGAATTCCTTTGAACAACTCGGAATGTTCCTGTTTCTGTGTGCAGAAGTCATAATTGCCGCCTTCCGACCTCCCTACAGATTCAAAAACATATTCAAAGAGATGGACACTATAGGTATCCAGTCGCTCTTTGTGGTCCTCCTTACAGGTGCATTCACGGGAATGGTTATGGCTCTGCAGTCACTCAATGTCTTTGCGAAATTCAACGCGGAAGGACTTGTAGGCTCGACGGTTGCTATCTCCGTTGCCCGCGAACTCGGACCTGTTCTTACGGCATTTATGGTAACGGGCAGGGCCGGCTCGGCAATGTCCACCGAACTTGGCTCAATGAGAGTAACAGAACAGATAGATGCCCTCTATACAATGGGGGTTGACCCCAAACAATATCTCATTGCACCGAAAGTAATTGCCGGTGTTATTATGCTCCCGGTACTCACGGCCGCCTTCAATCTCATAAGCGTGGCGGGTTCCTATCTTGTCTCCGTCCTTCTTATGGGTATCGATGCCGGTATTTTCATAGACAAGATCAGATACTTTATGGACCCTGTAGATGTCATAAGCGGCCTCATCAAGGCCTCTGTCTTCGGTTATTTCCTCACAATGGTCTGTTCATTCAACGGATTCTATGCCAGCGGAGGGGCAAAAGGTGTCGGAGAGGCAACTACCCGCTCTGTGGTTATAAGCTTCATAACGATTCTCGTCGTAGACTATTTCCTGACTGTGGTAATGACCAAGTATCTCCCGGGTTATGTCCTCGGAGGCTGAATATCAATGCCCAAGATAGAAATCAGAAACCTGAAGAAGAGATTTGGCGAAAACGAAGTCCTGAGGGGCATAAATCTCAGTGTCGAGGAAGGCGAGATATGTGTCATCCTCGGCGCATCCGGCTCGGGTAAGAGCGTCCTGATAAAACACATTATCGGACTTTTACGTCCCGACGAAGGCTCCATCTCCGTTAAGGGTAAGGACATAACACATCTGAGCGAAAAGGAACTCAATGAGGTCCGGAAATCATTCGGGATGGTCTTTCAGAACTCCGCACTCTTTGACTCTATGACGGTCTACGAGAATGTGGCCTTCCCCCTTGTTGAACACACAAGACTCACCGGGAATGAGATTCGGGAAAAAGTCAGTGAAAAGCTCAACATACTTGGACTTTACAATATAGAGGAGAAATATCCGTCAGAACTGTCAGGCGGAATGAAAAAGCGGGTAGGTCTTGCCCGCGCAGTCATACTCAATCCGGAGATTATTCTCTATGACGAACCCACAACGGGCCTTGACCCCATAACTACGATGACGGTCAATGAGATGATTCTGGATGCAAGGGAAAAATTCAATGTTACATCGATAGTCATAAGCCACGATATCGGTTCGGCATTTATGATTGCAGATAAGATTGCGTTTTTGTACAATGGTGTTATTATTGCCGAAGGTCCTCCTGAGTCAGTAAGAAAGGCTCAGGATGAAAACCTGAGACGTTTTCTGGACACCTGGTTTAGAAAGGTTTGATATGAGCCGGTTAATCACTCCCCTCAAGGTCGGAGTCATCTCTGCACTAATTATAGTACTGATTGTCATATTCATCGGCGATATCTCGAAATCCCGCTACAATAAGGATAACAGTTATCAGCTGTCAGCCCTTTTCGACGACACAACAGGTCTTGTGGATAAGACAAAAGTTGTAATCGCCGGTGTAAACATCGGAGCAATATCAAAGATCGAACTCGAAGGAAATGCCGCAAGGGTTTTCATAAGAATCGACAGGAAGATCAGACTCTTCCAGAATGCATCGATTACCAAGAGGTCCACGTCTATTCTCGGTGATTATTACCTCGAGATAAATCCGGGCACATCCGACCAGACGGCACTAAAGGACGGAGATGAAATAAAGAATGTCATAAAACCGGTCAAGATAGAGGACGTATTCGGCTCGCTGAATATCATTACTCAGGATATCAGGGAGGTTACAAAATCGCTTGCCGAGGTTTTTGGCTCGAAAGAAGGCAAGGGTTCAATGCAGGATATCGTCAACGAAACACAGAAAATATCAAAACAGGTCTCCGAACTGCTTATGCAGAATACCGAGAGTCTGAGACAGATTATGTCGAATATCGAGGAGGTCAGTAAAAACCTGAGAATAATATCAAGCGGTTCTCAGGAGGATATCATCGAGGCTATCAAGAATATCAAGGACCTGACCAGAGATACCAAGTCCCTCGTCAACAATGTCCAGAATATAATAGGAAAGAGAGAGGGTGAACTCGCAGAAGGAGTCTCGGATTTCAAGAAGATTCTGCAGAAACTCGACAAATCCCTCACGAATATCGAGAAGGTGACTGATTCGATAGAAAAAGGTGAAGGGACAGTCGGAAAGATACTGAAGGACGAGAAGATTGCCAGATCAATCGAGGAAACTGCAGACGGAATATCCGATTACGTACAGCAGCTCTCGAGACTCCAGATAAACATCAACATAAGAGATGAGTACAGCTTTTTGCAAAAGGTATCAAAGTCATTCTTCGCCGTAAAACTTCAGCCAAAGGAAGACAAATTCTATCTGCTCGAAATAATCGACGACCCGCGCGGCGATGTAGTCCAGTCCTATACGTCTATCAAGAGAAAGAGCGGGGATACATTCGAAGAGGTAGAAAGACAGGAGACAATCAACAGCCCGCCCAACAAACTCAAGCTCTCTCTTGAGTTTGCAAAAAAATTCGATTTTATTACGCTCAGAATAGGACTCATTGAAAGCACAGGCGGTTCAGGAATTGATATCGACCTCTTTCAGCAGAGGCTCAAATTCAAAACGGATATCTTTGAACTCGCCTTCCCGGGTAAAAATCCAAGGATGAGAATAACGGCAATGATCGCACTGAACGATTATATCTTCATTTCCACAGGCGTCGATGATATCTTTAATTACAGAAAAGATTATCCGAATATGTCGAGGGACTACTTTTTGGGAGGCGGGATACAGTTTAACGACGACGACCTGAAGTCCCTCTTTTCGGTCGTCCCGACTTCCTCAATAAAGAAATAGTATGTTCAAGGCATATGCATTCGACCTCGGTAATGTAATTGTCCCTTTTGACCATTCGTCAGTGGCACATGAACTCCTTCGGTTTTCGTGTAAAAAAGGCATCTTTTCACCGCAGGATATCCATAACCATCTGTACAGGACAACGGAAATCGAACATCTTTATGAAGAGGGGAAGATTACAACAGAAGAATTCATAAAAAACGTAAAGGAGACCTTCTGCCTTGAAATACCGGATGATAAGTTCAGGGAGATATTCTGCAATATATTTTTTGAGGCAGACCAAAAGACAACAGAAATAATCAGAAAAATTAAGAAAAGCGGAATAAGACTCATTCTGATAAGCAATACCAACGAGATGCACTTCGAATATATCCTTAAAAGGTATGAGATAATGAGTTCTTTCGATGAATTTCTCCTTTCTTACAGGGTCGGAGTAAGAAAGCCCGGCAGAAAAATTTACGAAGAACTGATAGAAACCGCCGGCTGCAATCCGGCAGATATATTCTATACCGACGATATAAAGGAATATATTAATGCTGCACTCGGACTCGGCATTTCGGCATTCCATTTCACCAATTCAGATAACCTCTTTAGTTACCTGCAAAAGGTGTCATCTATGAAAGTGGGTTGTCAAGAGAAAATTCGTTTATTATCCATAATCAAATTGGAATAACTTATTCATATTTCTTTTACCTCTCTGTTCTTTTGCAAATTCTTTTTATCTATCCCATATCCCAAAGCCAT
>DYEF01000012.1 GCA_020725805.1 Bdellovibrio sp. | reverse complement strand
CTCTGCATCAGATGTAGTACTCTCCTCATCACCGCAACCGTGCAGAAGACCTCCCAGATTGAGGAAAACCAGCATAACGGCTACATAGAAAATACCGATAAAAAACCCGTTAAACCTGCCTTGCTTCATTATAATACCTCCTATAAAATTTTTCTAAAAATGTCTTTCAAAAAGCAAATCAGCAAACCTTTATGTCCCACAAAAAGACAGCTGAATTTTAGCATTAAATTTCCAATAGTCAAACCGAAAAAATGAACCGGTATATTTACCCATATTTAACAATGATATTTGTTCATCAAACAATATATTGCATTAACAGACGTCTGTATCCGGTCAGTTAACAGTTCTGTCGGAATCATCCTCATTTTTGCTCTCCTTTTCAAATCTGTCGAGAAGAATCAGCTCCTCCTCCATCTTCATAATTTCGAGCTTCTTTCCGGTTCTTCTCTTCTTGACAACAAAAACATATATAAAGAGGAATGTCAGAAGTAACCAGAGAGTCGTGGAACTTGTAATTACCGGCAGCCAGGCATATCTGAATCTCGAGCTCTTCTTATATTCCTTTTCCATATCAGAGACGGTCTTTCCTGCAACCTTATAAATAGAATATCTGAAGTCAAGCCCTCTTCCGACATTCTCAAAAACCCTGTATAGCCCCTCCTCACCTATCTTGGAAAGCATAAAAGAGAAAAACTCCGCAGAAGTCAGATATGCGTTCTGAATATCTACCGGATTATCCGGAAAAGTATCCTCCAGTGTGTCAATATCAATATAACTGTTCGAAAAGGCCTGTTTCATCAGTCTGAAGCTTCGGCCCAATCCACCCCTGTCCTCGAAATACATTGAAAATCCCTCGGAAAACCATTTCGGAATCTTCATCCCCGAATAATTGTGCAGAAAGACGTGTGCAAGTTCGTGTCTGAATGTCCTCAGAATCTCATCGGGTCCGTGAGTTGCATCCCCGCGCAAAACCACCAGTCTTTTTGACGGATATGCTATTCCCACAGACCAGGTCGGCGCCCTGTAACCTTCCGGCTGAAGTGCCTCATACTCCTTCATAGAACCCGCAATCCTTACTGTAATTTTGCTCTTCTGTTCAAAAGGCATCATCTTCTGAATTTCGCTGTACTGCGTTTCGGCATTCTCTTTTACGGATTCGGCGAGTCTCTTCAGGGAATCATCGGATTCGATTACAAAATTTGCCGATTCGGTCCTGTAACCACACAAAAGCAGCAAAAATATACAAATTGATTTCATCAGAGGGTTTTTATAAGTTGTATAAGTTTATCCCGCCTGTTCAATTCGGGTCTTTCGATGACCATCTCCATAAGTCTTTTAAGAATTTTGCCCACCTCGGGAGACGGCGGTATCTTTTTTATCGTCATTACGTCATTTCCGTTTACCTTGAGCTGATTCAGATTCAGGGCAGAGGCCTCCCTCTCGAGCATCCTAACCCTTCCCTCAAGTTCCTCGATAAGTCTGATTGAGCTTCTGACCTCAGAACCTCTGGCCCTTACATCACATTTCTGAAACAGCAGTAAAGTATATATCTCGCTGCCAAGTTTTCTCATAAGACGCCTTACAGCAGCATCGGTCCAGTCGCTTTTATATCCCTTCATATGGTTTTCAACAATGAGTCTTGCCCTGCCAACCGATTTATTGGAAAATTTCAGCCGCCTGAAAATTTCCGAAACGATTTCCGCCCCCTTAAGGTCGTGGCCATAATAAGTAGCGTCTTCGGTATCCCCTGACTTACATATTGGCTTTGCGATATCGTGTAAAAGCCCGACAAGCCTCAGCTCCGGGTCAGAAACCGGCAGATAGTCCATTACCTTCAGGGAATGAGTAAAAAGGTCATATTTGTGCCACCTGTTCTGCCTTAAACCTATCGTCTGCAATAATTCCGGAAATATATGTTCGAGAAGATTTGCCTTATGCATAAGGAGTATACCCCGGGAGGGCTTTTCTGATTTCATAATCTTAAGTATCTCTTCCCTCACACGTTCGGCGGAAACCTTGAGAAAGACAGAGATAGTCTGTCTTATTGCAGGAATAATATCTTTATGAAGTCTGTACCCGAAAAGTGTGGCAAATCTTATCGCCCTGAGACTTCTGAGCCCGTCTTCGGAAAAACGGTCATAGGCATTCCCGACACATCTGATTAGTCTGCATTTCAGGTCATCACGTCCGTGATACGGGTCAATAAATCTATCTTCAACAGGGTCATAGGCCATTGCATTTATTGTAAAATCCCTTCTTGAGAGGTCCTCTTCAATGCTTACACCGAATCTTACGTTCTCGGGGTGTCTTCCGTCTTTGTAATCCGATTCACTCCTGAATGTAGTAATCTCGAATCTTACACCTTTGTAAATAACAGTAACAGTGCCGTGTTTTATCCCTGTCGGATAACTCTTTCTGAAAATCCTCATAATAAGTGCAGGAGGGGCAGAGGTGGCAATATCCCAGTCGAGAATCTCCCGGTTCAGAATAATATCCCTCACCGACCCTCCGACCAGATATGCCTGATGTCTGTGCTTCCTGACCTCCGTTACCAGTGACAGCACTTCTTCCGGTATTCTTCGTTTTATATTCCTCTCAGACATAGCCCTTCAATACTCTAAGGATGCTTGATAATTGTCAAGGAAAAATTTGATATCCGACGAGCCGAATCTGTCCTGATTAGTTGGGAAATGTTTCAAAATTTATCTGTAATAGCCGGATATCAGCTATTTCTGCTCATCCATACCCGAGATGACGTGGAACTCGACCCTTCTGTTAAGGGCTCTACCCTTCTCGGTCTTGTTGGAGGCTATCGGGACATCAAAGGCATAACCCTTTGCAATGAGTCTGTCCGGTTCAATCCCCTCAACCTTTATCAGATGGTCTCTGACTGCATTTGCCCTCGCCTGAGAAAGTTTCTTGTTGTAAGCCTTTCCTCCGACATTATCCGTATGTCCCTGAACCTCGACCTTGAACCCCGGATTGTCCTTGAGGACAAGAGCAACCTGATGAAGAAGTTCAAATGAGTCTTTCAGTATCTTCGCCTTTCCGGTTGCAAAGTGAACCTGTTCTTTTATCTCAATCTGTTTGGACTCCTTGTTCACAACCACAAGGGTATACTTTTTGGGGCAGCCCTGCTCTTCCGGTACGCCTGCCTCCTTGGGACACTTATCATCAGGATCACAGATACCATCACCGTCCGTATCGGGACAACCCTGACAGGCCGGAATACCCGGCACTGTAGGACATTTATCCTGTTCGTCCGGAATTCCGTCACCGTCCGTATCGGGACAGCCTTCGAACTGGGGAAGGCCCGGCACATCCGGACATTTATCCTTATCGTCCGTAATCCCGTCTCCGTCCCTGTCAGGTGGCGGACATCCGTTGAACTCGACGGTTCCGTAATCATTCGGACACTTATCCTCGCAGTCCATAAGTCCGTCATTGTCGGAATCAATCTTGCAGAGGTCTACCTCTTTCTTGGCAATGATAACCGGTTTCGGAGGCTCTTTTACAAGTACCTTTACCGGCATACAGAGTTCGGGATTCTTATTGACAATTTCGAGCGCCTTGGCTGTATAAATTTTGGCTTCCGCAATGTGCCTGTCGGCAAGAACAGAATTTCCCTCGGAAGACTCATCCTCTGCAAATCTTAGCTCCGACTCTGCAATTGCGGTCTCCATAGGAGCACACTTCTTCGAACCTTTTTCTATCGCGGTATTCAGGTCTTTCCTGAGCGCCGAAACCTGTGCATTTATTACACTGCTTGTGCTGCAACTGATACAAAAGAGAAACAGGATACAAACAGCAGAAAGAATACTTATTTTATTCATCATATACGAACCCCTTTTACTGAGTATTGATCTGGTTAACCTTATCGGCCGGACCTTCAGAGCCGGAGGGATTAATTACGGAAGGACCTGATTCCTGAGCCTTGGCATCGTGAGATTTCTTCTGGGCAGCTATTGCCATATCTCTCGCTACCTTTGCATAATCCACTGCTCTTTCAAACTGGCCATAGGCCTCTTTTTGTCTTGCCTTATGCAGATACTCCTCGGCCATATAATATTCATACGGTGCATACTTCTCTGCATCGACTGTCTTTGCAGCCTTAAAATTACTCGTGGCATCCACAATCAGAGCTGCAGACCATATAGGCCCCACACATCCCTGAAGACTGACAGAAGCAAAAATAAACACCATAAAAACCGATATGAAGATACATCTTCTCTTCTTCATATAAAATACTCCTTACAGTTCAAAACAGCTAAAAACTGCCACCATAGGAAAAGAAAACACCTTCCTTATAAGGCATAATGCCGAAATTCTGGGCAGATTCCTTCTTGTCACCTTTCCCCTCAATAAAAAAGAGGACTGTAGCCGATACCAGACATGCCGCTCCTGCACCATAAAAGACATTTGCTAGCATTGCGTAGTTCTGGGCATTATCTGCGAGATTCTGAACCTCATCCTGACTCCTTGTTACATTCTTGCTGCTCTTGAGGTCAGATTCGGCAGAATTTGCCATAATACCGAAAACTACTCCGGTCCCGGTCAGCACAACCCCCGTCCCTCCGATGATATATGTCCATAATCTGGTCCCGGATTTATCGCTCTTACTGACTGCTGCAGGTGAAGGCTCGGCAGTCTTGACGGGCTTGGCCTCTTCTTTCTTTGGTTCCGGAACCGGCTCTGGTTTCTTCTTTGCCTCCTGAACAGGTTTGGGAACTTCAACATTCATTTCATTGAGCGAAAAATCCAGTTCGAGTGATTTGTCCGGCGTAACTACAAACTCCTTGTCGATCGGTATAAATCCTTTTTTCGTCAGTGAGAGTGTGTACTTGCCGGGTTTCAGCTCAACTGCAAAAGGTGTCTTACCTATGACCTTGCCGTTTATGGCAACCTCCGCCTCGGGCGGGGTTGAATAAATCCCGACCTGCTGTATGCCCTTTTCCTGAAGTTTCTTCTCAAGATTCTGTATCGATATCAGAATAATGTTCTTGTCTTCCGCATTCGGAGATGCCCTCAGGTATTCCCTGAAAAACCTGAGAGCCATCGGGATATTCCCTTCTTTCTCATATGCCTGTGCAATGTTGTATAGAATGACGCTGTGTGCATAGAGCGCATAGGCTTTCTGGAATTCCTCAATCGCCTTGTTGTATTCGGACTGCTTGTAGTATGCCTTACCCAGTTCAAAATGTTTCTTCGCCTCTTCCTTCTTGCCGTCATCCTGTGCAAATACCGTCATACCCAGTACCATTGCTACAACCAATATTAAAACCAGCTTTGACAATCTTGACATTATATTTATGCTCCTCAATAATGCAATTAGTGAATTATATTAGCAAAAGCGCCTGTAATGTCAAGGATTATATATACAGGAAGCAACAGAATAATTGAAAATGTACTTACTCTGTGATATATAGTCTGAAAAGGTTTTATTATGCCAGATGATATTCAGAAAGGCATCGCCGGTAACATAACAGATAAGAGCAGAGAGGATGACAGACGAATCCCTCTCGTCGAAGAAATCTTTCACAACATTGTCAAATCGATAAAAACCATAGCCATATACAAACACAACAAGGACAGATTTCCGGAATTTGTCGAACCGGCATACAGACTACTCGAAAAATTCCTGAAACAGAACGAATCACTTGTAATCC
Organism: Bdellovibrio sp.; assembly: GCA_020725805.1. Lineage (GTDB taxonomy): Bacteria > Myxococcota > SpSt-1050 > SpSt-1050 > SpSt-1050 > SpSt-1050. The sequence continues at coordinate 27,996 of DYEF01000012.1, read as the reverse complement.
GTGTCGAACCATATTCCTTCAGATATATGAATGCCGAGGTCTATAAGAACACAGACCAGTACAGCAACATATCATACAGATTCTTCAGAGATGGTGTAAGACGCATTACCTTCAAACAGGGGCTCTCGCTCAACGAATTTCTACAGTTTGTCCTGATTGTATCCGGACAGTCACAGGTGTCAAATCAGGCAGAGGATACAGTCTCTCAGCTATGGCTCGCAAATCTCGAAAATATAGAACTGACAGTAATCGAAGGCGGTGTCTCTTTTTCAGATGCAGAAGGCGGCGAAAACGAGAATGAAAAAATCGAAATGGATACGATAATGAGTTTTCTGGAGCAGAAACTCGCATCACAATCGAATGAAGCAATAGGTTTTGCAAGGTTATCGGCATCAGATATCGGAATGCAGCTTGACTCTGTTGAGCAGATAAAAGGTCTCCAGAAAAAACCCGAACTGATCAAGCCTGAAATAAGGCAGACAATTCAGGAATTCTTTCTGACAGAAAACGAGCAAACCCGCATTAACCGCATAAAGAGAATCCTGCTCGCAATACTGAAATCCGACATCAATGATGTAGAACTGCAGGATGTTCTTGAAAATTATGTCCTTATTATGGACTACATTCTCCTGCTCGACGACCCTGCAAAAGTCGCTGAATTCCTGACAGAAATCGAGAAGGAATCAGTAAACACCTCACTTACCCAGAGCAGCAGGGAAAGGCTGATGCAGCTCAGACTCAGAATACAGCAGGAGATAAATACAGACCTGAGGCTCGAGAGAATATTCCAGCTACTCAGAAACAAGAAGATAGAAAATACCGAATCCATAAAAACAATTATGGACCAGCTCAATGAGACATCCTATACAAAGATACCGCATTTTATAGAACAGATAGAAATTCAGGAAAACCTGAATGCCGTACTGGAAATATTAAAAAAGCCGCGTACCAACTACGAAACAATCTGGATAAATCTTCTCAGTTCAAAAAAGATGAATCTAGTCCTGTCCGCACTTGAGACGATAAAAGATGTGGAGTTTGAAGGCAAAACAGATGCCGTCCTCCCCCTGCTTGCCTCACAGGTTCCGCAGATAGTTCTAAAGGCACTCGAAATAATTGCAGCGGATAATTCCGAGAAAGCCGAGAAGGAGATAATAAAATACCTCGAGCAGAACAAGATTTCCGGCAGAGACAACATAATTAAAGCACTCAACCAGATGAATGAGGAAAGACAGGCAAACATAATCCTCAAAATGCTTCTCGACGAAAATTTCAGACTGGAAGACTCCCACAGGCTATTGCTCTATACCAGAATGGCAGACCTGATCGAACTTCCGCAGATAGAGACCTACCTCGATTCCGTATTCAACGAAAAGGGCTCGCTCTTTTCGAAGGGAAAATCAGATGAAAAGAAAAGGCTGCTTATAAAGGCTCTCACCTCCTCCCCCTCGCTTATCACCTACCAGTACCTGATAAAACATTCAAAGAACGAAAACTGCAGTGACGCCATAAAAAAGGAGATTCTCCTTGCAGCAGATTTAATAAAAAAGAGATTACAGGGGAAATAAGCAATGTCAGATTATATCGACCCGAAACAGTTTTCATCAGCAGAGAAACCACAGGGACAGAAGTCCAGAGAGGCCGATGCCAAGGTACAGCAACACGGGAAACAGCTGCTGACATTACTGTATATGCTTATCAGAACAGTCAAGATTCACGACCCAGATAATGCCATCTTCGAAAAGCCTCTGGCACAGATGAGGGATATAATCAATTTCATCATCAACAAGGACGGTGCACTCAATCTTATTCTGAGCGAAAACGTCGTCTATCTAAACAACGGCTTCATAAAACTCGACATATCAACTATAGAGAATCTGAAATATATATCCGAAGAAATGAAGGCTAGAGACCTCGGAGGATTCGTGGTTGACAAGCCCGTTACGGTCGACGAACTCAAGAATTTTCTCTTCATTTTTTCGAAAAATCTCAAAGAAGAGATAAAAGAGGACGGTTCGGAATCAAGAAAGCTCGTATCAATAAAAATGTCCAAATATAAAAAGATAAAAGAACTGCTGGCCGGCATGGAACAGGGAGCAGAAGACAATGTCAAGATAGACCGCAAAAAATACAGTATGGTAGTATATGCAAGGTCGGTCCAGTTTATAAAGAGTTATACAGAATTTCTGAAAGGCAGAGGAGAACCGGTCCAGCTCAACCGCGGTATCAGAATGATAAGGGACCTTGTCGAACTCTGTAAAAGCGATTCCCAGAACTTTATCGGCGTTTCGACTGTCAGAAGCGAAGAGGATTATCTTTATTATCATTCGGTAAATACGGCAATGATGAACATTATTATCGGTATAGAACTCGGCCTCAGCAAGGAACAACTGACCGACTGTGCAATGCTGGGATTCATCCACGATATAGGCAAGATCAATATCAGTGAAAGTATTCTCAACAAGAAAGGGACACTCACACCGGTAGAAAAGCAGGAAGTCGCCAAGATTCCGTTATACACTATTAAACTCCTCCTTCGTTCGAGGACACTCGACAAGAATCTGATGGAGAGGATAATTGCAATTTCAGAATACAACATTGATTTTGCAAGGAGCCTCAAAAACCCTGATGAGGCATACAAAAATCCCGGAAGTATTGCAAAATCACCGATAGGGATATACAGCCGTATACTCTCGGTTTCCCATGTATATGACGCTCTCACAAGCAACAGACCGTGGAGAAAGGCATTTACTGTAAATGATGCCGTCAGGATTATGGCACGTGAGATGACCTATAAATTCGACCCGTTTATACTGAACCTGTTCATAAGGCTTATGCGGTATTATGCCGCAACAAATCTGGACAACGTAAATATCTCAATTACCTGACCTGAGAACTGCACCTGTATACAAGATATTTTTCTCCCAGTGATACAGGGGTACAGATGTTGCTGACGTAACCGAGCAGTATTGTATTCGGATATTTGACATCATATACAAAACAGAAATCTTCATAGGGAAGCTGCCTGAATCTGTTTACAGACTCCTTCTCCCATCCTTCTGAGAGACTCAGAGTCTTTGTAAGTGCCGTTATGCTCCTGCCGCTCTTATCCTCCCTGCATATCATTACTTCATCGGGGGTCGAATCACAGCCGCTTTTGATGAGGACATCATACGGATTTTCAAAGAAGTAATAGCCTATAGTATGCTTATTGTTTTCTATATCTATTACTACATCTTTTACATTAAGGGATTTTATTGTCTTTACAATAAGCGCCGGATTCGTCCTGAGATGATAACCCTGAATAAAAGTAGTCTCGAATCTCTCCTTCAGATTGTTATAGAACGATAAAAATGCAAATATCAGCATAATCAAACTAAACAATCTGCCGAACAAAGAAAGATTACTCCCCTTCTGATACGAGACAACAAGGATATATGATACGGGCAGAAAGATGAAATAATAAGGCATCATTCTGAAGAAGACCGACAAGAGCACAAACCCCAGATTAGCCAGGAAGAGAGAGAGAAACAAAAGATTAAATTCCGGATTTTTATACCACAACACGAGACCGATAACCAGCAAGAGGAGAAGAATCTGGGTCTGCTCTCCGGCAAAAAGAAGGGCAAGAGACCTCTGTGAAAATTCCAGAAGTGAGTTACTCCCCCACACAATATGCGGAAATCTGTCAGCCACGGCTCTCGTAGAAAATTCCTCTCTCAGGGAAAACAATATCTTAAAAACATAAGGCAGAACAAAAAGAAGACCTGTTAAAAGGTATTTCCAGTAAACCTTCATTCTGCCGGTAAGCAAGAGATAAAACAGAAATGCCATCAAATTAACATACGCCGCATATGATGAGAGACAGGAGAGAACGACAAAAAGCACGAACAGTATCTTATATAATCTCTTGTCCGTTACCTCTGACTTCATCAGAAAACCTATTGCCATCAGGGAAGTCAGGACAAAGAGACTTATATCGGTTATCTCACGGGAACGATATATATACTCGGGGTGGACAGAAAGAATAAGCATCGCAAAAAGTGAATTTACAGAACCTGCATCCCTGACAATTAAACCTATAACAGCCACCGACAGAACGGATAGAGAAGCACTCAGTATTCTGGCTGTATGTTCGGGGGAATCAGAAAAGAGAATCAGTGGTTTCAGGAGGGCAAAGTAAAGACCGGGATGCCGTGGGTCATTGGAAATAAACAGATTATAAAGAATACTGTCATATGAAAAGAGAAGTCTCAGGGCACTTCCCCCCTCCACAAGAGGAAGATAAATATTCCTGAATCTCATATACGACGCAAACAGAAGAATCAGAAAAAAGAGGACGGGATATAATCTGGTAACATATTTTTCAATCCTGTCCAGACCTGCCGTAATTATATCTGATGTACTCTTATACAAAGTCAGCATAAAAATCAGGATTAGAGCCATAATCAGAAAATAGATTGTCCTTATATTATAATCCGGCTCAGTCATTGCAGGCCTGACATTGTCGGCAAGTTCATATACCTTACCTGTGTCATTCCGAACGATTACATCCAGCAGAGGTTTCAGATCCAGTGATAAAACGTCCCCGTCGACATAGAGAACAAAATTCTTTGAAACTGCCGCGGGTTTATCGCTATCTGCCCTGCTTTTTAATACAACATAAAAACACTCTTTTTTACAGAATTCATATCTGACGTTATCGCGGCTTATGTAGATATTTTTCAGAGCGTAATTATTAAAACTCTGGTCGTACGGCTTTATCAGGGAGATAAAATAATTCTCCTTGCCGTAAGGTATCACCTTTTCTGCATAAAGATTAAACGATACGAGCATCAGCAAAATGAGAAGAATTATTTTCTTAGGCATCTTTCTCCCGCAAATGGCTGAAGAATTTATCAATAAGCGAGATCGCATCCTCTCTGAGTATTCCGCTTCTTACCCTGATGCTGTGATTGAGATTTCTGTCTGATGTCAGATTAAATACCGAACCGCAGGCACCGTATTTTTTATCCTCGGCTGCAAAGACTATCTCCGATATTCTCTCATTGACAAGGGCACCGGCACACATAGGACAGGGTTCGAGAGTCGTATAAAGCGTACAACCATAAAGATACATCATATTATGGTTCCTGTGCAGATCAAGAATCGCAACGATTTCGGCGTGCATCAGAGGAATCTTCGTTGTCTCCTTGAGATTAAATCCCCTCGACAGAATCTCGCCCTCATTACTGACTATTACTGCACCTACGGGAATTTCTCCGGACTCAAAAGCCTTTCGTGCCTCATTGAGGGCCTCGCCCATAAAAAAGAGATCATCTCTCACCGGATTTTACCTCTTTAAGATTTCTGCACACCTTTTTTGCCGGGGCAGGCAGATTTTCGAGGAACTCCTTCAGTCTGTCCTGCATTCCGAATCTTGAATAATAAAGTATTCTCGACCGGTAAAACCCGCACTCATACGGATACATTCTCTCTGCCGACTCGATTACCCTCATAATACCGGCATCCGAATTCTCCAATCCGTTATCAATATATTCCTGAAGAAAGGAAATATTCTGACTGTCAAACCCCTTCATATACATCAGACCGGAAATTATATCCGTCTCCATTCTGCACCCTGAATATCTTCTCTGCATACAATCAGCGGCAACTGTTCTGAGTTTAATGTTATCATACAGCGAAAGACTAATCATCAGTATCAGAAAGACCGAAATGATTCTCTCGGTTCCCTTCAAAACATAAAACGATGAATGACTTACAGACTCAAGAACCCTGAAATCTGCAATCAGAAGAAAGAGGAAAAACAGCAGATACATAGATTTGTACAGAACCGTATTTGTCTCTGTCTTTATCCGGAACTCCTCCCTTATCGGTGAATAGTATACAAATAGAATCATCAGCACAAGGAATGCAAAAACAAATATTGCAAACAGGATATCTTCCCTGCTTATTACAGGATTATCCCTCATAAACCTGAGAGAGAGAAAAAGCGGGTAAAAAAGGAGAATCAACACAACAAGGTGTCCGAACAACAAATTGCCCTGATTGAGCGAAAAGGCCGCAGGCAGGAAAAAGACGAGTATACCGGCATATTTTACCATAGACCTGAAAAAATTGTTCAACCTGAATCTTTGAGGAAGAACTATTACAAACAGCAGTACAGAGAGCAAAACCAATAAGGCTTTCCCGGTAATAAACGGATAAAAAGTGAGCAGAATCAGTGCTACTGCAATATTTACACCCTCAAGAACGGGTATTACGTACTTTTCTCTTTTATCCGGTGATAATTCCATACCTGATTTCTGCCGTTCTTCTTTGAATAATAGAGTGCCTGGTCGGCGCAGCCTATAAGTTCCTTCTTCTGATTTGCATCCAGAAAGAATGTGGCAATCCCCATTGAGATAGTGATTCCGAATGTCTTCTCGCCGCCATCAAAAACGAGTTTCTCAACCTCTTTCCTTATCCTCTCGCCAAAAGTATAGGCCCCCTGCTCATCCGTCCCTTCCATTATTATTGCAAACTCCTCTCCGCCGTATCTTGCAACGATATCCGTCTCCCTTGCCATCTTTTTCAACAGGGCGGAAAGCCCCTTAAGTACCTTATCCCCGACCGGATGTCCGTAGGTGTCGTTAATCTTCTTGAAAAAATCAATATCGGTAAGGGCAAGTGAAAAACGGCCCTGACTTCTGTTTGCACGCGCTATTACTTCATCCATTTTTTCCTGAAATACCCTGTGATTGAAAAGACCGGTAAGACCGTCTGTAGTCGCGAGGTCATTAATCTTCTTTACCACGATGCCGTTCTCAATACTTATAGCAAGTATATTCGACATAGTCTCGAGCATATATGTCTCTTCTTCGTTAAGGAAGAGGCCGTTTCTCGTACATACTGCAAAAGTTCCTATAAGTGCATCGCCTCTCGTAATAAGAGGTAAAACCTTGATTGACGATATCCCTTCAATCCTGTACTGTTCTCCGTATATAGATGTAATATCACCCTTGAAATCCTTTGTCGGAAATTTTATTCTGTGCTCGGCAACAAGCTTTATCACAGGTGAATTATCCTTTATGGTTTTTCCCTCATACTTTTTTATGTTCTCGTTTTCTGAATGAATAAATACAAATTTCTGCCTGAGTGAATTCTCCCCGTCGGGCAATGTAATGATAATATCGCTGATCGCTCCCGAAATCACTTTTGCTGATTCAACAGAGGCCTCCATCACCTGTTCGAGAGTAAGTGCGTCATTGAATCTTCTGCTCGCCTCGAAGAATTTTGCCTTCTGCTCTCTTTCAACCGTAATATTATGCAGGAGCCTCTGAGTCTGCACATATGAGCCGATGAAATCCGAGAGCATCGAAAAGATTCTTCTGTGTTCGTCTGTAAAAGGTTGTTCGGTCCTGTCTGCAATAATTATTCCGCGCAAGAGTACAATATCCCTTATCCTTTCACAGACATTTGCCCCTATAAAAGACTTGATCTTCATCGCTTTCTTATAATAAACCTGCCCGCGAATACTCCTGTCTTCCGAATTAACCACAATAGGTTCCTTACTGTTAATCACCGCGGAGAAAAGCCCTGAATCAGCGTCTATCTTCTCATCAATTAAATTCTCGCTGTAATCGGAAAGATGATAAACGGGCTTCAGGCGCTTCTTGGACTCATCATAGAGGAAGAGTGCCAGTGTGTTAAGGCCCAGAAGATTCTTAATAATACTGAATTCGAGTTTGAATGATTCCTCGATAGACATAACTGTTGCCTGCAGGAAGGCATCCCTGTCGATCTCTTCGGCATTCTGTGAAGTCACAAGTCTGTAATCCTTGATCTTCTCCCTGTATTCATAAACCTCCCTGTTAATCTGACTCTTCAGAATTGCCCTGTTTCTTACCCTTTCGAAATAGCTGAGCAGATAGTACAGAAGTCCGAACAGCGCTATGAAGATGGTATGCCCCAGAAAGACCGTGAGGGAATATCTCGTCGAAAAAAAGCAAATGAGTAATTCCTGCACAAATATTACCAGAACTGCAAATATACCGGTTCTGGAGGGCATAAAGAAGAGGGCAAAGGTAACGAACAGATACAGAAGAGGTTCGAGATTAAACACAGACTGGTCGGTGACATTAATTACAAAATAGAGGACATTTATGAGAACGAGGATAAACTCATAATCATTTTTTAAGCTCGGAGGACTGAATGAAGGATACAATACAGGGATAATTCGTCTGAAAAATACAATTATAAACAGGACTATCAGAAAAAAGAGGGCTATACCGAAATAACCATCACCCTTGTGCCGAACAAAAAAATCAGTGGCGGTCAGAAAAATGAATACAGCAGACGCGGCAAATATATACACCGTCAGGAATATCTTTTTTATCAGTCTGAAAAGTTTTGCGAATCCAGGCATAATTTGTTATTTGACCTGAAAGACTATATCCCCTTCCTTTATCATATTTCTTTCCCTTGCAATCTTTTCGATATATCTGTCGTCGTTCGTCAGTAGTTCTATCTGGAGTCTGAACCGCTGATTTTCCTCTCTGAGCTTCTTGTTTTCGGTCAGCAGGGCCTCGTATTCTGCCTGAAGACGATTGAGACGGTATAGTCCGTTTTCAGACATATAAAGGGAATTATACAAAAAGATACCACCTGCGATAAGAGATAAACATATTAGAATAATCCATAACCTCATAGCACGGATAATATATCAGCTTTTTATTCCAGACAAGAGATAAATGCACCAAACAGATAATACGGTCAATATCAAAAACCTTCTGCTCTCAGCATATCTGTAAGGCTCTTGTAAAATTCTATATGATTAAAGTTCGGATTCGTAACCCCCGCGACCTGACCAACTTCGTCAAAATGGTCTGCCTTCAGAACTCCCATAAATTTCCCCCAGACTGCGCTATTGGTCGGCACGATTCCGTCATTATCTCCGACCTCGGACCGCAGTAATTCATATGTCAGGGCAATCTCCACATCAACTGTATCACCGCAGTCCTCCCACGCACGGCAGGTCTTTCCGGCATAGCTGTAATAACTGACCCTTCTGTCATCGGGATATCTGTTGTTAAAAGTACCGGTTACATATTCTACCGAAAGTGAATAAAGGGAGGCCATAGCATTGGCCCTTGACTGGGAATCGAGCGCAGCACCCATAATCAGCAGAACGGCATCCAGTGCCGCCTTTCCGGCACCTGTAGGGTCTGCGAGAATAAAGTCTGCAAGCGGTGTACCGTAATGAGGTGTTGCCACAGTAATGAGTGCCCCCACCTTATCTGCCATCATCAGACCCGAAATAACATACCTCGAATCGAGTCCTCCCTGACTGTGAGCAATTATATTGACCTTCTTTGCGTTCGTATCGGCGAGCACCTTTTCAATAAAATCCCTGAGTTGAGGGGCACGCACCTCCGTCGAATTATACGGGTCCAGTTTTGCAATATGGACATCATATCCAAGGGATTCAAGAGTAGGCGGAACTTTATAGAAATATTCCACTGGACCGATATTCTTAAAACCTGAGAATCCATGCACCATTACAACAGGATACCTCGTTGCAACCTTCTCACAGTTATCAGTACAGGAGACGGTAACCGAATATGGACTTCCCTTTTTAAGGTCGCTCTGTGAAAGTACAAAAGAATACTCGCCTGTTCTTGCTGCCTTAAATGAAAATATCAGGGGCAATCCGCGGACATCGTTGACAAATGACACATCCGACCTTAAAAGACCCGGACCTGTGATAATAACCGATGGTTTGAGATATGTCCCCTTTACATAAAAAGAAAACTCCTGCCCTTTCGACATTATCACCGAATATCTTACAGAATCACAATCTCCCTTAAGATATGAGCTGACCGTCAGCGCAGGATACAGGTCTCCGAGGTATCTGGAAGATGCAACGATATCAGACGGACATATCAGCTCATCTGTATCTGAACCCGCATCCGGGGATAAATCAGAAAAATCAGAAATATCCGGATTCAAATCATCAGCGATATCAGAATCGGAGTAAAGACTGTCAGATCCGGGAGAATCCGAAAAAATCCCGACATCTCCCTGCTCTAAAGCCTCGGTATCATATGTATAGTTAACCGATATATCAAATGAAGGCAATCTGCCCGAAATATCATCTGTAGCGTAATAATTATCAGAGCAACCTGAAACTATCAGAAGAGCAGACAAAAAGAGTACTGAAATCACTCTTGTCACATAAGTATCCGGCAATAAGGCCTCCCTTCAAATCTGAAAATATATCATATCAGAAATCTTATCCTTTTTGAACATATAAATCAGGCCTGTTAAGGAGGGCAGATGAACAGATTCAGGCGGGATTTTGCGGGATTATTTGTAATTTTCCATTTTACTTGTTGCAAAATTTGTAATATTATTGGGTCTATGTTTACTACCTTAAAAAAATGCCTATTTGTTGTACCCCTGTTCATTATTTCCTGCTCTGTTGATTTCTCTCTGCTGAGCAACAGACAGTGTGACAACGAGGGAAAATGCCTTGCAGGGTATGTCTGTGACCGGAGTACAATGACCTGTGTAAAGGAAGGCTCACTTACGGTTAAAGATTCGGGCATTGCAGAAGATATATCAGTTGACACACACACTCTGCCGGACATTGAGACAACAGATATAGCAGAAGATATCCAGTGCATACCGACGAACAACGGAACTGAAATCTGCGACGGTATCGACAACAACTGTGACGGAAGAACGGATGAAGATTACGTCTGCGGCAGCTGCACGCTGACCGGCTCAATTACGGAACAATGCGATGAAAACACCAAGTGCAATACCTGCTTTATCGTAGGCGGAGAGAAATATGTATGTGTATCCGACAACGGCGGAGAATTCGGCTGGAAGAAAGAATCCGAAATCGGATGCAACTCCAGCCGGCAAGGATACGTTGTAAGGTGTGAAAACAGATGCTTCTTCTGCGATGGAAACAAATACTCGGATTCATTCATTATAAGCAATGAATCCTGTGACAGCAAGGACAATAACTGTAACGGGCAGATAGACGAGGGAGATATCTGTAAGACATTTGAGGTATGTATCGGCGGCAAATGTGTAGAGAAATCCTGTACCAAAAACGAAGAATGTCCCCCGGGCAAGATATGTAAAAACTCCAAATGTACATCCTGCACGGATATTACAGATGACAGTCTCTGCGGAAGCGGAAAGATATGTGTAAACGGCGCCTGTATTGATGGTGACTGCCATCAGAATTCCGACTGCTCATCGGGTATATGTGTATCAAACAAATGCTGTGCCGACTGCTGCACCAAAAAGGAAGATTGTCCAACAGAACTGATATGCAAGCAGGGAAAATGTACTCAATGCATAGACGGGATAGAAGACCTTGCCTGCGGTCTCGGCTATATCTGTGAAAACAAGAAATGTATCAAAGGCGACTGTCACCCTGACCTCGGTTCATACGCCTGTCCTCTCACGGACAAGATATGTGTAAACTACAGCTGCTGCAAACCGGGACCCACCTGCTGCCTCGAGACAAAACACTGCAAAGCCAATATGCACTGCTCACAGAATTTTAACTGCGAATGCAATGATGGGTACGGTGATTGTAACACAAACTTCGATGACGGTTGTGAAAAGAACCTGAAAACCGACCTCAGCAACTGTGGTGTATGCAAACAGGTCTGTACTCTCCCCAATGCCGACCCTCAATGTGTGGACGGTAAATGTATTATTAAAAGCTGCAAAACGAATTATAAAGACTGCGACCTAAAGCCCGAAAACGGATGCGAAATTAATATCACAAATGACATACTCAACTGCGGTAATTGTTCAGATCCCTGCCTAGCTGATAATGCAGTTACCAAATGCGAGAATTCAAAATGTGCTATCTCTTCCTGCAATCTCGGTTTTGCAGACTGCGACGGCAAATACGATACTGGTTGTGAAGTCAATGTCAATACCGACGATAATAATTGCAAAAACTGCAGCAATAAATGCCCTCCAGATACTCATTGCATAAATGCTGAATGCAAGTAAGAGATTTAATACCATTAATCGACTTTTCCTATCCCCCCTTAGACAGAGGACTTGAAAACTCAATTCTGAATACAGGCCAGCTTTGTCCTATTATTACTTCCAGAATTAATACAAACAATTGTATCATTGACGGATATAAAAGATATTATATTTTAAGAATGCATAACATTAAAATAAACTCCTCTACCCTCCCTCCGACAGACATTCATAATGCCCTAAATATATATCTTGAAATAAACTCTTTTCATCGCAAATTTAACATTATTGAGAAGATAAGAATAAGCAAATTTATCAAATCAAATAAAATATCAATCAAAAAAGAGCTTATCTCCAGATCAGAGATAGGAAATATAAATCTGAATAGTAACCTCTACGATTTTGTAGAAAGGCTCAATGAGGCAGAAAAAGATTTAATTATAGACAAGCAATTCAGTATTATATCAATTGAGAGATTATTTAAGATTTCCTCTTCTTCAGACATACACCTTATATTAAAACTCATTCGAGATAAAAATTTTACCCACCAGCAGTCGCGGGAGATTATATCCGACCTGTATATTCTTGCAATGCGGGGAGAGGATATTCAGAAAATTATTAAAGGGCTCTCAGAACAGACATATGAAGATATCAGACAGAAGCTCAGAAAAATCACAAATCCTGTTCTTACAAAAATGGAAGAATCAATCAAAGATTTTTCAGGCCGGTTCAAAAACATCTCATTATCTCCTCCCCAAAACTTCGAGGGAGACAGATATAGTATCAACGCAATATTTGCATCAGAAAATGATTTGGACAGAATAATAGATGACATCAAAAATTTAAAGGAAGAATGGAAAAACAACCCGATCTTAAAATAGTCATAGACGCCAAATCACCCCAAAATGACTTTACAGAGGAAATCATAAGAAGGGCGAAGAGAAATGATATCGAAATATACGACAATCTTTCCGGTTTGTCAGATATGCAAGGCTCGAAGATATTATACATCTCTTCACAAAAGGGTTTTATCAGACCCTGTCCCTGCTCGAGAAAATACAGATGCTGCAATTACTTCACAATCGATACAATAGAAGGCTGTATTTATGACTGCGAATACTGCATACTGAAAGGATTCATAGATAACTCAAAGATATCAATCAAGGCCGATACCGGTAATCTGCTGTTGGAACTGAGAGAATTTACCGAACACCTCAAAGAGAAGGATTTAATCATCAGAATAGGTACCGGCGAACTGAGTGATTCCCTTGCACTCGAACATATAGCCCCGTTTGCCCCGATACTAATCGAAGAAATGAAAAACAGGGACAAAACAATTCTGGAATTCAAGACAAAAAGCGCAAATGTGGATGAAATACTAGGTATTCCTCACCATCCGATGACAACCGTCTCCTTCTCAATGACTACCGATTATCTTCATAAAAGACTTGAACACGGCACACCAGCTCCCAAAGAACGGATGCTCGCGGCGAAAAAATGTACCGACCATTCATACAGAGTAGGATTTCACTTCGACCCCATAATACATTATACAGACTACGAATCTGACTATGAGAAAATAATCAGAGAATTATCCCTGCTCATTCCGGAAGATGCAATCAGCTGGATATCGCTCGGGACCATCCGGTTCAATCCTGTTATGCTGGACATATTCGGTTCCGATATTCTGTTCGGTGAGTATATAACCGATGCCGAGAAGAAGATGAGGTATCCCCTAAAATTAAGACATAACATCTATAAAACGATATCAGATATCTTTAGATCGTATTACAGCAACAACATTAGATTATACCTCTGCATGGAATCAGACATTCTGAACAACTCCGTACTAGGGAAATCATTCAGGTCGGATGAGGAACTCAACAGGTACATTACATATCGTTCGTATAAATAACGATTATTTTACTTCTGCATTCTGCTATGCTAAAATACAGGCCTCAGTAAAGGAGAATATTATGAAAATAGTAATAATTCTTTTGTCCGTTGCTGCAATATCTCTCTCTTACTGCACGCAGGACGATGAGTCGGACAACTCCGCTTTATATGATGTAGGTGAATTATACGGGAAGTGCAAAGAGGACGGAACCTGCAACAACGGTCTTCAGTGCATAAAAGGTTTCTGCAGGATTGTAACCGACAGCAGCGGTACGTGGGGAGGCTCTTTCTCCGGAGGGAACAATACACCGGATTCCGGAACGCAAGATACCGGAGGCAACACTCCGGGTAACTGCAAGGATTATACCTGCAAAGGGTGTTGCAATTCATCAGGTTACTGTATTGAACCCGGGAATCTAGATACTGCCTGCGGGAAGAATAGTTCTCCCTGTACTGATTGTACTGCCTCAAACAAGATCTGTTCTGATGGTTACTGCACAGATAAGACAGAGATATGCTCTATGACGAACTGCACAGGCTGCTGCGGTACAGACCAGAAATGCCACTCGGGATTCAGTGATTCAGCGTGCGGCAACAAAGGGACATTGTGCACGGACTGCACGACCACAAATCAGAAGTGTGTCAACGGATACTGTCAATGAGACTTAAAAATTAATTATTCATATTTTATCTTTATCTAATAAAAAAAGCCCTGAAATCACCTTATCTTATTTTTTAATTCTTTGAACCTAAGTAATCTGTTTTGATACTTCTTTATTTTCTCTGGTTCGTTTTTGTAATTTTCAATCGCTCTTTTGGTTATCTCTATCTCACTCTCAATGTATCTTGCCATCTCTTCACTTTTGATATTCCCCGTTACTTTATCCACAAATCTCTCATCCAGATCCGATGTTCCTTCTATCTTGACCTTCTCACCATTCTCTTTTTCAATCACAAATTCATCACGACTGGATTTACCCTTGAAAATAAAGAACGAGACAACGATAATCAATGCAATTGCTACTGAGGTAACCAAAATTAAGTTTTTTCTCATACAAAAAATCATCAAAAAATTAATCCCTAAATCCCAATCCCTCTACACTATCGCCTTCAGCTCTTCAGCCTTCAGCTCTACATCGCTTCGATACATTTTGTTACTCAGCGACCTTTCAAGCACAAGGGCGTTGAGTAGTGAGCAAAGCGAGCATATCGAAACGCCTGATATTACCGTGGCTTCGATACGCTTCGCTACTCAGCCACCTTAATAGTCCTATCACCTTCAGCACTTCAGCCTTCAGCTCTAAAAACCTGTGGACTATTGACTGTCGACTGTGGACTTCTTCCGTGGTCTGTGGACTATAAAACTCTCACTCTATCTCTTTCTCTTTTTCGTGTTCTGTCGGTTCAGGTGGTTTTTTCTCTTTCTGCGAAGGTGCATCAGGGTCAACGATTGTCAGATAGAATTTGTTCGAGGACCTGTCGACAATTCTGAGCTTATCCCTCATCTGCTCAGACAGTGAGTTCTTGAGTGAATTATATCTGCTCGCCTCTACGAGTATAAACTTTCTGCCCGGTCCGTCTGCATAACTACGGGTTTCGGAGTTACTCTTGAGCTGTCTCACAGTATTTTTCGAGTAGAACGTCTCACCTCTCCAGTTCATAAGATATGCCGCAACAGGTTCATTACCTCTCCTCATTTTGTAGTATGTGTCGAAGAGATATTTCTGTGAGTAGTGAGGTGTAATCAGATTGAAATAAACGTGCACGATAAAGAGTGCAAAGGCAAATGCCGTCAGCATATATGAATATATTGCAAACTTCTGCTTTTTGAAGACATAAAAATAGATTACAAGCGCGCCGCCGGCGGTAAAAATTGCGATATATTTCCAGAGTTCTATAACACCACTCGGGAAAGGTCTGTCATATTTATAAGTAAAAAGATTGACCAGAAGCCGCTGGTCAAGAATTATATCTCTTGCAAGAATGATAAAGAAGATAAAAATCAAAGCCTTCGTCACCCAGTTCTCCCTCTCGGGGTCATCGAGAAGTTTATCAATATAGATTGCGACAACAAGTGCGATGCCGGGGACTGCAGGAAATATGTAATGGTGGAATTTTGTAATCATCAGATGGAAGAAGATATATGCAAAGACGCCCCATATAGTATAGAGCAACATCGTTCTGTACTCCTTTGCCCCTTCCAGAATCCTCTCTTTCAGAATCCCGACAAAGGCGAACGGAATAATTGCACTCCACGGGAACATCCCGAAACCGAGCTGCTGTATAAAATATTCAAATGAACCTCTGTCTCCGTGCACCCCTGATGCCAGCCTGTTGAAATGGTCGTGGACAAAGAATCTTCCGTAAAATGTAAAACCTTCCGTATCCCGTCCGTTAAAGGAAAGCAGTGTCACATACCACGGGAGAGCAATAATACCAAATACGAATACCCCTATCGGAAGCATAGCCCTCCTGAGAATCCCCCAGTCACCTGTGACAAGAATATACAAAAGCCATATTGCACCCGGGATAGCAAATCCGCCTACACCTTTGGCAAGTGTGGCAAAACCGATAAAGATATACCCGTAAAAGAGAAAGATTTCATACTGCTTCTTCCGTGTAAAGGCGAAGTAACCGGCAAGCAGTCCGGCGAAAATCAGCACAATTGCCGATTGTGTAAGCCCCTTCATCATATGCCCGCTGTTTATCATAAGGGCGTACTGGCTTATTGTCGACAGAAGTGTAACTACGGTAAGAATAATTCTCCCCTTAAGGGAAGGCACTGATTCATCCCTCTCTATGAGTCCTAAGGCCAGAAATATCATTCCGATAGTCATATTGCCGACATAAGGCATATCTGTAATTGCCTGTTTTGACAGAAAGAGATAAAACGGGCTTGTAGTCATTACGAAAGTCGTAAGTAACCCTACCCTCTTGTTTATAAGTCTTGATACACCCCAGTAGGTAATCGCCATACAGAGTATGGAGAGAACCGCTATAAAAAACCTTACTCCCCACTCATTTACACCGAAGATATTCATCCCTGCTGCCATCATCCACATAAGTAATACCGGTTTGGAGAAGAAATACCCCGACTCCCAGTAGGGAAATATGTAATCATTGCGCGTGAGCATAGAGCGGGCTACTTCGCCGTAATGAGTCTCCCACGGGTCGTGAAGACCGACACTCCCAAGAAACGGAATGAAGAGAATCACACCAAGTCCGATAACGAGATAAAGATTATATTTACCGTCTTTTGTATTCTGCCAGAGCATATTGAAATCCATAGGTATAATATACCTCCTCAAATTTAAGGCTAACAAGTTATTTTAATAATTACTTTGTGTCAAGACAATTTGGGATTACTTACCTGAATTTAGACTACCTGTTCTGACCAGAGGATCTTTAACTTTTTCAAAGACCCTGATATTTATCTTCACTCCCTCCTTAGGCACAAGCGAGATAAAATTATCCTCATACAGGACTGGTTTTATTTCTTCATCCGTATTTGAATCCGCAAGGGTTATTCTTCTGAAAAACGCAATCCTCTCTCCCTTATTTTCAAGCGTAACCTCATATTCATAATCATTTATCCTCTTAAATTCATATTTGATATCCGGCTCCGGAAGCGACTTTATCGCCGAGTAATCAGCATATTCTTTTGTAGGAGTATAATACCACTCGGTCTTATCCCAATTGAGAACATCCTTTTCGGGATTCAGCCAGTAAAAATTGCGGTCCAACTGATTATTTCTGCTGTCAGCAAGTCTCAGATAGAGGAAATAAAGGTCATCTCCGGTCATCTTCTTTGAGATATCATCAAGGAGCAGTATACCATCCGAATCTATATCCGCCTCACCTTTCTTCTGATAAAGCAGGCTGCTATCTTTATTGTAGAGTCTTATCTCATATCCCAATCCGGTATATTTCTTCAACGTCCTGTTTGAGAGATATATTCCGTCATTGTCGTAAGCATAGAAGATGTGAAGCGGTCTGAGTGCTTTCTTTGCCCCAAAGTATCCGCCCGACGGCTTCAGATAGTAATCATAGAGGTGCCAGATAACAGATGGCCACGCATTATTCAGCATCCACTTGATTACACCTGAGGCTCTGTACCTGTTACGGATATGTGCCTCGAACATCGCCCTCTCTCCCTCATAAGCCATAATCTGCGAGAGATAGATGAATTCGCTCAAATCTCTTATTCCCTTAAAGCGGTTTTCCACCGAATTTACATAATAATCGATATTCTTGAAGGCACCACCACCTGCATGATAATTCCAGATCTCATTGATTGGCCAGAGATACTCCTGCGAGATAAATTTTGCAAGGCTCTCATACTCCGGCACTGCCGGACCTGTTCCAACCTCTGTATTGAAACTGAACGCACCTCCGTACTTATCGTCTTCGTACCAGTAATTTGGAGGCACCCAGTCATAGGGACCGTTCATCTTAACCCCGGATTTTCCGCTCACCTCAGAGTCATCCTCTGTAGCAGAAGAGGTAACCGGTACATTGATTCTCTCTTCCTTAAGAATCTTCAGATATTCGCTCTCTACATCTAGAGGTGGATGAAAATCCGCCCCGTTGAGCCACAAGAGCAGTGACGGATGATTTCTCAGTCTCCTTATCTGGTCCCTCAGCGAACCGTATGCTATATTGTAATGCTCCTTATTCCATACGCTCCATCGCTCCCAGATATCGCAGCAGCAGAAAGAGGCAAGCACAAAAACCCCATACTCATCTGCAAGATTCATAAGATTATCTAGTCCCAGTTTCCCCTCGAGCCTAATTACATTGAGCCCCATATCCTTTACATATTCCATCTCATACCGCTCTCTCTTCTCATCGATACGGTAAAGCATATCGGGGGTATAGCCTCCACCCAGCACAGATACTCTTCTGCCGTTGAGCTTGAATAACATCGTATCACCGTTTATCAACTCCGACTCCACCTTTCTTATGCCGAATCTTATCTCTTCTTTGTCAGATAGTTCGTCATTCGTATAGAGTGAGAGTTTTAAGGTATAGAGTTCGGGCTTCCCCAATGTATGAATCCACCACAACCTTGGATTTTTGATAATAAGCTCACTAATCTCCTTATAGGAGAGAGCCACTTCCCGCCTTTCGTTTTTGCCAATCTTTACTTTTTTGCCAAAGGTAATCCCTTCAATCTCGCCTCTCAATTCACACTCGGCATCCGTATCGGAATAATTTCTGAGCGTTGTATACACCGTAAGATATGCCTCTTTCGGATTATCCGTATCAAATTCAGATATAACCTGTGTATCCCTCAGTCCGGCATCTCCGTTAACAACCAGATACACATCGTTGAGAATCCCCATATTCTTATCGGGCGGATACGGGTTCCAGTCAACCCAAGTAATTGAGAGCGATTTTGGGTCGGGCGCCACAATCTTTGCAAGTATAAAATTCTTCTCACCGAACTTTACATAACCGGATATATCAAATTCAAATGTTCTGAATACTCCTTTCACATCCTTATTATCTGCAATCTGTTTCCCGTTGACATAGATTTTTGCACTGTAATTGATTCCTTCGAACCTCAAGAGAATCCTCTTCCCCTTATAGAGAGACGGGAGGTCAAATTCGCCCCGATAAAGCCACGGGACCTTAAACGGAGAGTCATCGGGCATATCGAAATCGGTAAAACTCGAACCGATCGGGTAACCCATACCGGGCAGACTTCTAAGGTTCTTATCCCTGAAAATATCTTTGTAAACCCCGTTTTTCACAAGTCCTGCCACAACCGAAGAAGGCATACTGATTCTGTACCATTCTGAGGCGTCATAATCAGCAGAGCAGATTCTCTCAGCCGAATCAGAGACCAAATTGCTGCTCGCCATCCTCCACCCCTCCTTTAATGCCTTCCTCAGCGGTAAAAAATCCGCTTTTTCATTCTTTTCACCTGTATCAGTCTGATACAAAAAATCCCTGTTCTGGCAGGATGCAATAAAGCAAAGAACAATAAATACTCTGAATATCTCTTTCTTCATAAAAGATTATCTCCCTAAAGACTCACCCTTTATACAGGATTTGAGAAAAGATTCAAAGAATTTTAGGAAAAAATATGTATTAAAGAATCTTAATAATATTATGCCGATGGCAAATTACGGGACATCCTTGCAGCACCTGAATCCGAGAGCCGACCATTTGAGGTCACACCTCTGAGTCCCGAGGGAATTACAGCTCAGACAGACGGGCTTGTCATTTCCCCTGTTACAGCAGTCGACCGAACCACCCATCAGTTTACAACCGCTTGCATCAGTATCCTGTACCCACTCCCAGACATTTCCGCTCATATCGAATATCCCCGCAAATCCGCCCTCACAGAATATTCGCGAACCCGCCGGCATAACACCCGAGCCGTCACCGTTATTACACTTATCCCCGGCGTTCAGGTCAACACATCTCTGGGACTCGTATGTATTTCCGTAAGGATAGATATAGTTATTCGGACCTTTGCAGGCATAGGACCATTCGGATATCGAACAAAGTCTTTTACCGGCTGCATTACATGCACTCTGTGCCTCGTTTTTCGTCAGATTCACCCACGGATTTGCGCCCTTGACAGAGGCTGCCTTATTACCGTCCTTGCTCGCCTCATAGGTATCTATACAGACATCCGAATTATCTATTCTGACCATCTGGTCAGGGCATCTTGTACGGCATACTCCGTAAGTACATACCTGATTCAGAACGTTGCATTTCTGGTTTTCGCAGCATATCTCTTTATCTCCCCCGCATTTTACACAATCCGGATAACCTGTATATCCGTCCGAACACTTATCACAGTAAGGCGGTTCGAAACCTGTATTGCAGGTACAAACCCCCTTCGAACAGCTCCCGTTCCCGTTGCAGGGGTCAGGGCACTTCCCGAAACAGCCGTCATCCTCATCTTTACACTTATCCGAACAATCTGCCTGACAACTTATGCACTCCCCGTTCTGACATATCTTCTTATCTGACAGACAATCAACCGCATATTCGAAATCAGAGCCATACCTGTTGCATTTGTAGGCAACCTGATTATCACAGCCTTTTTCGAATGGCTTACACACCTGCTCCTTACACTTATTATCCGACATATCACAAAACTGGTCCGCTTCACAGCTTCTGCCCGCAACCCATACCAGACAGTTACCGTTTTTAATACATATCCTGTACTCGTCAGGAGATACGCAGACCATCCTGTTCTCCTCAGTACATTCACTAATGCATCCGCCGTCACCAAAATGGGTATCCCCGAAGTCACCGCCTGAAATATCATCCGGAATATCGTTATATTCCGAATCCGTACTCCCGAAATCCTTCAGCTCCTCATAATCCTGTATTACATCCCTTACGTCGCTTCCTGTCGCACCATCACCCAAGATATCCGGCAGCAGTATATCCTTGCTCTCCCCGTAATCCTTAAGTTCTCCCTCCTTTACACATTTTCCGGTATTTGGGTCACACACATATCCAGCGGCACATTCTCCGGATGAGGTACAATACCTGTCTTCAAGTACCGAATAATCCACGGAACAGAACGGAAAAACTATTGTAATAATAAGTACCTGAGCAATATTAATTATTTTTTTGAAACAAGTCATTAGAAACTCCGCACAAAAATTCATTCAGGCCGAAACTTATAACCCTGATATAACCATAATACATGTCCGGATATGTTTTTTCAAGGGGTATCATCTGCACTGCCGAAACTTATTTTTCTGCCTTTCCCATCAGTAGTTTTTCTAATATACTTTACTTTTTGGTTTTTGTGTATATATTACAAATAAGTGAGGGGGTTTTTTATATAGAAAGGAAGGAGCCGTGAAACAATCATACAAGACCACATTTCTGTTATGGGTAATACTTATCCTGCTATTTGTAACAATTTACAATTTCTATTCCAAGTTTTCTCTCGAACCGCAGGAAATGGATTTCTCCACATTCATAAAACACGTCGAGAAACAGGAAGTAAAGAACGTAAAGATCAAAGGTCTCTCCTATACCGGTGAACTGACCAACGGCACGAAATTTGCAACCACCGGTATTATAGGCGAGAATATCACCGATAAGCTGATTGCAAACAATGTTATAGTTACGTTCGAAAAGGAGGAGCAGAGTTCCATCTGGGTACAGATTCTGACATCGTGGCTCCCGATGATATTCCTCGTAGTGATTTTCATCCTTTTTATGAGACAGATGACAGCGGGTCAGGGGAAAGCCCTGAGTTTCGGCAAGAGCCGTGCAAGGATGATTTCCCCAAACCAGAAGAAGATAACTTTTGCGGATGTAGCCGGTGTAGATGAGGCAAAGGAGGAACTGGAGGAGATTATCGAATTTTTAAAAGACCCGAAGAAGTTTACTAAGCTCGGCGGCAGAATACCGAAAGGAGTCCTTCTGGTAGGACCTCCCGGGACCGGCAAGACCCTCCTTGCAAAGGCGATCGCCGGCGAGGCAGGTGTCCCGTTCTTCTCCATATCCGGTTCGGACTTCGTCGAAATGTTTGTAGGAGTAGGTGCAAGCAGAGTCAGGGACCTCTTCGAACAGGGCAAAAAAAATGCCCCCTGTATAATTTTTATCGATGAGATCGACGCAGTAGGGAGACACAGAGGCGCAGGACTCGGAGGCGGACATGATGAGAGAGAGCAGACACTGAACCAGCTTCTGGTAGAGATGGACGGTTTTGAATCGAACGAGGGAATAATTCTGGTCGCCGCCACAAACAGACCGGATGTACTCGACCCGGCACTTTTGAGACCCGGCAGATTCGACAGAAGGGTTGTCGTTCCGAGACCGGACCTCAAGGGAAGGGTGGAGATTCTCAAGGTTCATACAAAGAAAGTCCCGCTTGGCCCAGATGTGGACATAGAAATCATAGCCAGAGGCACTCCCGGATTTGTGGGTGCAGATATAGAAAATCTTGTCAATGAAGCCGCCCTTCTTGCCGCAAGGAAGAACAAGAGCAGGGTCGAGGCAGAGGACTTCGACGAGGCAAAGGATAAGGTACTGATGGGGACGGCACGCAAAAGTCTGATTATCTCCGAGCAGGAGAAACTGACCACCGCATATCACGAGGCAGGGCATACACTGGTCGCCAAACTCCTTCCCAACGCCGACCCGGTCCACAAGGTCTCGATAATACCGCGCGGAATGGCTCTTGGTGTCACGCAGCAGCTTCCGCAGGAGGACAAATACAACATAAACAAGGAATACGCCAATAACAGGATAGCGATTCTGCTCGGCGGCAGGATAGCCGAGGAGATAGTATTCAAGCAGCAGACAACCGGCGCAGGTAATGATATTCAGCAGGCAACCAGACTCGCCTCAAAGATGGTATGCGACTGGGGAATGAGTGATAAACTGGGACCCGTCTCCTTTTCAAAAGACGACGAAGAGGTCTTTCTGGGAAGGGATTTTGTAAAGACAAGGGCATACTCGGAATCAACGGCACAGCAGATCGACAATGAAATAAGGGAGATTATCCACACCAATTACGAAAGGGCCAGAGAAATAATAAGCAAGAATCTCGAAAAGCTCGAAAGGATAGCAAAGGCATTGCTCGATTATGAATCCATAGACGGCTCTGAAGTTGACCTTCTTATGGAGGGTAAACCTATTACCCGTGCAAAACCCGAAAAGAGAGTAATCAGCTCGGGCACAGCAGAGAAGAAGAAGGATATAAAGGAGAGGCTCAACGACCTTGTATCTCCCCCGCTCGGCGGCGAAAATCCGAAGGAACCTTCCACGGCATAAGAGTATTGACATTTTCAGATATTTATTACATAAACAAAAGACCTGAGGAGATATTATGTGTCTTGGAATTCCGATGAGAGTAACCGAGATAAATGAGAACAAGGCGATATGCGAACAGAGCGGCACGAGGGTAGAAGCATACATTGATATGCTCGACGATGTCAGAATAGGAGATTACGTCCTTATACACGCCGGGTTTGCAATAAAGAAACTCTCCGAAGAAGATGCCACGGAGACGATCAGACTCCTAAGCGAAGTCCTCTCTCAGGATACCAGATGAAACCGGATATCTCAGGAATAATCGAAGGAATAAAGAGACTCACGCCAAAAAAGAGAGTCAGAATTATGGAGGTCTGCGGCACACATACAGTCGCGATTGCAAAGAGCGGAATAAAGGATATACTGCCCGAAGAGATAAAACTCGTTTCGGGTCCGGGTTGTCCCGTCTGCGTAACACCGCAGGAGTATATCGACAGGGCGATATGGCTCTCCAAGCAGAAGGATATCATCATTACCACATTCGGTGACCTTATGCGCGTCCCCGGGACAGAGGAATCTCTGTCATCGGCAAAGGCAGAAGGCGCAGATATAAGGGTCCTATACTCTCCTGCCGGCGCCGTGGAAATCGCAAGGGAGAACCCGTCAAAGACTGTGGTATTCCTCGCAGTCGGATTCGAGACAACGATACCGACCATTACCGGCACACTCGAAATCGCAATCAGGGAAAAGATAAAAAATCTCTTCATCTTATGCGCCCACAAAATCGTTCCGCCGGCACTCGAGGTTCTGGCATCAAGCGAAGACCTTATGATAGACGGATTTATTCTCCCCGGACACGTATCTGCCGTAATCGGTATAAGACCCTATGAGTTTTTATCCCGAATACACCGGAAAGCCTGTGCAATCTCGGGATTCGAACCATATCAGATACTCGAGGCAATCTTTCTGATACTCAGACAGATATCAGGGAATCAGTTCAGGATTGCCAATCCGTACAACAGTACTGTTGATTATGAGGGTAATACAAAGGCTCAGAAATCGATATCCAGATTCTTCATTCCCTCAGATTCAGTATGGAGAGGTATCGGAAATATCCCTTCAAGCGGTCTTGCCCTGAGGGAAGAATTCAGTTATTTCGATATCGGAACCAGAATCAGTTTTCCTGATATTCAGAGCAGAGAACCAAAAGGCTGCAGATGCGGAGATGTCCTGAAAGGTATAATCGAGCCGTCAGAATGCCCTCTCTTCGGTAAAGTCTGTACCTATGAAAACCCTGTGGGAGCCTGTATGGTCTCATCAGAGGGGAGCTGTGCGGCATATTACAGATACAGGAAGAAGTTATGAAGAAGGATTCAATACTGCTCGGACACGGTTCGGGCGGCAAACTCACGAAATCACTCATCGAGGAAGTAATTCTCAAATATCTGAGCTGCCCTGAACTCGACGTCCTCGAGGATCAGGCAAAACTCGATATAAAATGCGGGAAGATTGCATTTACGACAGATTCACACGTTGTAAATCCCATCTTCTTCAAGGGCGGAGATATAGGTGACCTCGCGGTAAACGGGACTGTAAACGACCTTGCAGTCGGAGGCGCAGTACCTCTCTATCTGAGCTGCGGATTCATTATTGAAGAGGGATTTTCGCTCAGCGACTTCGAAAGAATACTCAGCAGCATCCATAAAGCCGCAGCAAAGGCAAATGTAAGAATCGTAACCGGAGATACCAAGGTCGTGGAGAAGGGGAAAGCCGACAGGATATTTATCAACACATCCGGAATCGGTATTATCCCGGACGGAAGGGATTTCGGTTCCCACAGAATCAGACCAAATGACAGAATAATCGTATCAGGGACTATCGCAGACCACGGGACCGACGTTATGCTCTCGAGAGGGGATTTTCCGTTCTTTTCGGACATAAAGAGTGACACAAATTCACTCAATTCACTGATTGAGCATATGATAGAATCGGGAGCCGAGATTCACGCTATGAGAGACCCAACAAGGGGCGGCATTGCCACGACACTCAAGGAGTTTGCACTCGCCGTCAGGAAGAATATCCTTATCGACGAGAAATTCATCCCGCTCAGAAAGAATGTCAGTTCGGCATTGGGAATTCTCGGGCTCGACCCTCTGTATGTCGCCTGCGAGGGAAGAGTCGTTGTATTCGTAAGGGATTCGGATGCAGAAAAATTACTTAACGCGATGAGGAATCACATAGACGGAAGAGACGCAGCAATCATCGGTACAGTCCTGAATCAGGACGGGACAGACCTGATTCTGAGGACCGAAATCGGAGGACACAGATTTGTTGATATGCTCCCGGGCGACCAGCTCCCGCGTATCTGCTGAACAAAAAGTTGGACCTCAGTCTTTTTTTTGCTTGAATATTGAACCAAACCCATCTAATATTGCCGCCGCCTTCGGAGGTATATTATGAAGATAGTTTTTATCACACCAGAAGTTGTTCCGTTTTCGAAGACCGGAGGACTTGCCGATGTCTCCGGAGCACTTCCTGTGGAACTTGCAAATGCCGGCAATGACGTCATCGTCTACTCTCCGCTTTACAAATCTGTCGATACGAGAAAATACAACATTGTTCCGGTAAAAAGGAGCATATTCGTACCGATATCCGGCAGAATGGAGAGTGTCGATATCTACGAGAGCCTCGACTACCGTCCGAATCCGCACATCAGATTTCTCTTTCTGTCGTGTGAAAAATACTTCAAGAGAGAAAACCTTTACGGAGAAGGAAACAAGGATTACCCCGACAACCACGAGAGATTCGGACTCTTCTCCCGTTCCATATTCGAGGTCTTAAAATCGCTGGGTTTTACTCCCGACATAATCCATTGCAATGACTGGCAGACGGGAATAGTACCCGTCTATCTGAAGTGCATATACTCACAGGATTCATTCTATTCGGGCACCAGAAGTCTGATTACAATTCACAATATGGCATATCAGGGACTCTTCGACTCATATACGATGGATATTCTGATGCTTCCGTGGTCACTCTTCAACTACAGGGAGCTCGAATATTACGGCAAGCTCAACTTTTTGAAGGCCGGACTCATTTTTTCCGATGCAATTACGACAGTGAGCAAAAAATATGCCGAAGAGATACGAACTCCCGAGTATGGTTGCGGGCTCGAGGGTGTGCTCGAAGAGCGGAAGAATAATCTCTACGGAATACTGAACGGAGTAGATTATTCGGTCTGGGACCCGTCCGTCGATTCACTGCTCCCGCAGAAATATTCCGTAAAAGACCTCTCTGGCAAGAAGGAGTGCAAGAAACTCCTTTTAAAAAAGATGGGACTGACTTACGAAGAGAACACACCTGTAATCGGAATCATAAGCAGACTCGCAGACCAGAAGGGATTTGACCTGCTCTTCGAACTTAAGGAGAGGATACTGAACATCGGGGCAAAATTCGTAATACTTGGAACCGGAGACAAGAAATATCACGACCATTTTACCGAACTGAAAGAGAGGTATCCTGACAAAATAGGACTTCTCCTTGGATTTGATAATACACTTGCCCATCTCATTGAGGCAGGAAGCGACTTCTTCCTTATGCCTTCCCGTTATGAACCCTGCGGGCTCAACCAGATGTACTCCCTAAGGTACGGGACTTTTCCGATTGTAAGAGGTGTCGGTGGTCTTGATGATACAATCATTGATATAGATACCGACAGGGAAAAGGGTAACGGATTCAAGTTTTATGACTACAAATCCGAAGAACTGCTCAGAACAATCGAGCGGGCACTCAGATTCTACAGGGAAGAGAAGGCAATTGAAAAGTTTATCAGAAGGATAATGGAGTTCGATTTCAGCTGGACAGTCTCTGCCAAAAAATATGCTGCACTCTATGAGAAACTGCTCGGCAGGGACAACCGTATTTCCCAGTTATTCTGAGGAAGTCCATAGAAGAAGTCCACAGTCGACAGTCCACAGACCACAGTTTTTAGTGCTGAAGGCTGAAGGCGATAGTAGTAAGGCTTACCAAATTACAACTTTCTATTTGACACAACTAACATTTTTTTGTATTACTTAAAAGTGTCAGGTACAAATCGCTCTTTGACAACTGAATATGAGAGGGATTGAGATAGTCCAAAGTCGACAGTCCATAGTCCACAGAAAGGACAGTGCTGAAGGCAAAAGTAGTGCTAAAGCACTGAAGGGCTGAAGAGCCCAAAGACTCAAAGGAGTATCCGGATAAAGAGACGGGCTGAAGTTTTGGGAAAGGACGCAAAATCTTCTCAGAAAAGAGAAGAAAAATACAGGTCGCTATAAGCAAGTTTTGGTTAATTAGAAAAGGCAAAATGGGGAG
>DYEF01000011.1 GCA_020725805.1 Bdellovibrio sp. | reverse complement strand
CGGGATTGGTCTTGACAGTCTTAAGAGAGCTTACCTTGGTTACTACTCCCTTTGCAGACTCCTTCTGAGCCGCTGTAATCGTTACTTCCTTCTTTTCATCCTCGCCGCAATTTGCAAAAATTACAAATGCCAGAACAAGTGCTGCAAGAATAATGATACTTTTTTTCATAGACACCTCCTTAAACTGGATTGAGACATTTTAGTATCATACTGCCAAAAGTCAAGGGATTTTGCCAAAGTGGTGAACACAACCCCCCGATTACAGGAAAAAAGAGTCATTTTTTTGCGGTTTTGAGCAATTAATATATAATTAACACTTTGAGGGGTTTTGATGATAAGACACGTAAAATACTACTACGACCAGCGGTATCTTCTGAAACTCTTTATAGTAAACGACCTCAGGAGCAGATATACAGGCTCTGTCTCGGGAATCTACTGGTCTGTAATCAATCCGCTTCTGATGATACTGATATATACGTTCGTCTTCTCCGCCGTACTTAAAATAGAATTCCACAAAGGTAGCGGGACACTCAATTTTGCATTCTATCTTATCTGCGGGATGCTCCCGTGGCTCTCTGTTCAGGACTCTGTACTCCGTTCGACAACCTCCATAGTCGAAAATGCCGACCTTGTAAAAAGGGCAAAATTTCCGGCAAGTATTCTTCCCATCCATATAGTCCTGTCGAATCTTCTCACGATGCTGATCGGCCTCGCACTTCTGATTATCATCCTGATATTTACAGGAAATCCGATAAAAATCACTATCCTGCAGGTTCTTCTGCTTATCGTTCCACAGCTCATATTTACGCTTGGCCTCTCATGGATGTTTTCCAGCATATATGTCTTTGTGAGGGATATTCAGCCGTTCATCGGAAATTTTGTTCTGCTCTGGATGTTTCTGACTCCGGTATTCTATCCCTCCACAATATTTCCGCAGAAATACGAAATCTTTCTGATACTCAACCCCGCGGCACATATCGTAAACCTCTACAGGGAGGTGATTATGAAGGGAAATCTGATTCAGCCTCTCTCGTATATAACGCTCCTTATTGAATCAGTCGTAACTTTTCTTGCAGGATATATCGTATATACCAAACTTCAACCAAGGTTTACGGACAGATTATGAACAGTGAAAATGCAATTGTTGTGCGCAATCTGTCGAAGCGGTACAGGCTTTATACAGACTACAAATACGCGCTGCTCGAATACCTTCTCCTCAGAAAAAAATCATACCATACGGATTTCTATGCCTTAAGGGATATATCCTTCGAGACCAGAAAGGGGGATGTACTCGGTATAATAGGAGACAACGGTGCGGGAAAGTCGCTCCTTCTGAAGATTCTCTCCGGTTCCGTCCTCCCGACTTCCGGCTCGGTCGTGGTAAACGGCTCATCTTCCTCTCTCATCGACCTGCAGTCGGGTTTCAAGAAAGACTTTACGGGCATCGACAATATCAGAATGAATCTCGTAATCAGCGGATACGGACAGAAGAAATACGAATATCTCATAGACAAAATCGCCGAATTTGCGGAACTCGGGGATTTTATCAGATATCCCGTAAGTTCATATTCGACCGGAATGCTTATGCGTCTCGGTTTTTCGATCAGTTCGGTTCTGGCCGAAGACGTCTTCATCGTCGACGAACATATTGCCGTCGGTGACAATTATTTTATGCGCAAATGTATAGAGAAACTAAAGGAACTGCACAGAGAGAAGAAGACGCTCGTTATAGTATCTCACAGTATGCATCTCGTTGCAAACCTCTCGACTAAGGTCATCTGGCTCGATAGCGGAAGGATCCGTGAGATGGGCGACCCGCCGACAGTAGTGCGCAACTATGAGGATTATATCCTGAAAAAGGAAAACAAAGAGGCATCGCAGAAGATTCAGCCGCTCTCGGATGAGGCAAGAATTCTTCAGGTCAGGATTACGGACAGCTCAGGCAAGAGCAGGGAGGTGTTCGATACGGAGGAGGATATCGTCGTGGAGGCAGAAGCAGTATTTCATACTCCGGTAAAAAGACCCGTCTTCGGCGTTGCGATATTCAAGGAAGACGGAAGATATATCTACGGGCCGAATACCTTCTTTGACAGATTCGATACCGGCGAGTGCGAAGGAAGAATAAGGTTCAGAATCCTCTACGAGAAACCGCCGCTGTTAAACGGGAAATATCTCGTCTCCGTTGCGATATTCGACCCCGAGCACGTCTATCCGTACGATTTTCACGAAAAGAGGTATTCTTTCGAAATCAGAAGCAATTTTCTTGACCACGGCGATATTAAGATTAATCATAGGTGGTTTATCGAGAAGGTTTAGGCATTATGAACAGCGAACCAAAAAGAGAATTACCGAAAGACTTTATTTCCCGAAGAAACAGAAACTGGATTTTTCTGGGTCTTATGTATGCAAGCTATTATATGTGCAGATACAATTTCCCGATTGCAAACAAGACCATATCCGAAAAATTCGGTTTTTCACGCGAAGAGATCGGCTGGATTATAGCCGCAACTATGTGGGCATACGCATTCGGCCAGCTCTTAAACGGACTGATTACGGACAGAAT
The DNA here is from genome assembly GCA_020725805.1 of Bdellovibrio sp. Classification (GTDB taxonomy): domain Bacteria; phylum Myxococcota; class SpSt-1050; order SpSt-1050; family SpSt-1050; genus SpSt-1050. The sequence continues at coordinate 9,958 of DYEF01000011.1, read as the reverse complement.
CGGCGGAAGAAAGGCGATACTGACCGGAGCGGTCGGTACAATAATACTGAATATCCTGATGGGATTCGGAGGGTACTTCAGCTCACTGACATACTTTATGCTGATATGGGGGCTCAACGGGTATTTTCAGGCGTTCGGCGCACCCTCTGTGGTGAAGACAAATGCCAACTGGTTCAGAATCTCCGAGAGGGGAACATTTACAGGCATATTCGGACTTATGATTCAGTTCGGACGATGGGCAATTATGATACTCGGCGGGATTCTCATTGTCAGACTCTCATGGGAGTATCTCTTCTTCATCCCGTCGGTCATCACATTTATCTTCGCAGTGCTTGCATATCTGAATGTTAAGGATACCCCCGAAGAATGCGGATTCGACTGCATCTCCTCCGACAAGAACGAATGCGAGGATAATTCATCTGTCGATGTCCTCTCTGTGGCAAAGAAGGTGCTGACCAGCAAACCTCTCTGGATTATAAGTTTTGCATACTTCTGCACAGGAGTCGTCAGACACGGTGTCGACCAGTGGTACATCAGATACCTCAAGGAAGTTCATCAGATATCGACAGACTCATTCGGATATATGCTCACCGCCTTCGGACTGCCTGTCGCCGCAGTCCTCGGTTCCTTTGCGGCAGGAATCGCCTCGGACAGGTTATTTGCCTCACGCCGCGGACCGGCGGCCGCTCTTATGTATCTCGGACAGTTTGTAATGCTTATTCTCTTTGCCATCTTCTCCGGAGAACTTCTGAGCCCTGTGCTGATTGTAATAATGCAGTTCTTCATCAATGGCCCCCACTCGCTCCTCGGCGGTGCCGCCGCAATGGATTTCGGAGGGAGAAAGGCAGCAGGATTTGCATCGGGACTAATTGATTGCTGGCAGTATATAGGTGCCGGACTCGTAGCTGGTGTATTTATGGGAAGGATAATCGAATCATTCGGATATACCGGCTGGATAATCACTCTCGTTGTCTTTGCCCTTCTGGGCTTCCTCTCGATGCTCACCCTCTGGAACAAAAAGGCATAATACCTATTTGTTTTTCCGGATAAAAACAGTATTCAGTTTCTAAGGGTAAATTACCGGCTGAGGATCAGGAAATCTTCTTTTTGATCTTCTCAACAGAATATTTCATCTCGTCAATTCTCAGAATATACGCCATTACCATAAAAACAATTGCTCCCGCAATAATTGCACCGAAGAGCCAGATACTCTTGAGCGTGTAATTTCCCGGCTGTCCCCATATTCCGAGAGACGAAACCCTGAATATTGCAGCAGCCATTACAGATGAAGCAATGAAGGTCTTGACGGTTGTGACGGCAATCTTCTGAATCTGGTAGTTGCCTATCTTTCTGTAAAGGATGTATCCGAGCGCTATGAAGTTGAAGGTGTTGGATATCGTGTTTGCCAGCGTAAGACCGCTTCCGCCGAGAGGGCCGATAAGTAAAAGCGAAAACGAGAGATTAACAAGGAAGGAAATGAAAGCAATTATGACAGGTGTCTTTATGTCCTGCATTGCATAGTAAGCCGGTGTAATATTGCGTGTGCCTGATACGGCAAACAGACCCAGAAGGGCGTTGAATGCAATCGGCGCGCATTCGGCGGTATTGGCATAGGTAAATCTGCCGTGCTGGAAGAGATAACTGATGATAGGCACATTGAGTGCCAGAACCCCGAACATCGCAGGGGTACAGACAAAGATGGCGCTCCTGACCGATCTCGAGATGGTGTTCTTGAATTCGTCGATTTCGTTTTTCGCATAGTGTTCACTGATAACGGGGAGTGATACGGTCGCTATTGCGACGGCAAATACACCGAGAGGGAGTTCAAATATCCTGTCAGAGAGATAGATATATGTTACCGTACCGTTCGAAATCAGAGAAGCGAGGGCCTTCGAGACGAGCAGATTCAACTGATAGATCGCTATGCCCGCAGTGGCCGGGAGCATGAGAATCATCATCTTCCTTACGTCCGGGTGCGACGGATTCCACCTGAACCTGAGCACATAATACTCCTTCTGTATCGCATAATGTGCCTGAGTAATCAGCTGCAGAAGTCCTCCGAGAATAACACCGAACGCGAGCGAATAGACAGGAACAGAGAAGAATCTGTAGAGCAATATTGCAGAGAGCGCCATTACGACATTGAGTTCTATCTGGGATGTGGCGGGGACGGCAAAGGACTTCTTCGAATACAGAACTCCGATGAAAAAGGAGGTCAGGGAGATAAAGAAGAGATACGGAAACATCATCCGGTTGAGAGTTACCGAAAGTGCGTGTTGTTCCGGTGAAAATCCCGGAGCAAAGAGACTCACTATCTGCGGAGAGAAGAGTATCCCGAGAAGTACAACAGAACCCGTTATTACAGACAAAAGCGAGAGCGTACTTGCAAGGAGGTTCTGGTATTCCTCTCCTGTTTTGGTAGAGCTGTAACGGCTGAACGTCGGGACGAAGGCTATCGAGAGGGCCCCCTCGGCCAGAAGTCTTCTGAACATATTCGGAATTACAAAAGCCACTACAAAGGCATCTGTAACAGAACCGGCGCCGAATATATGTGATATCGTGGTATCTCTGACGAATCCTGAGATTCTGCTTATGACTGTCAGAACACTTACCACACCGGCATTTCTGGAGATATTATATCCGGACACTTTTTATCTATCCTCTTGCCTTTGTGAATGTATGATATTTGACCGTAAATTTCAAAGGTTATTTTTTCTTTAGAGCATTTTTTCCTGCTATGAATCCGGTAGCAAATGCCCAGTGCAGATTATAACCTCCCTCAACCCCGTCGGCATCCAGAATCTCTCCTGCAAAGAAGAGACCCTTCACAATCTTCGACTCCATAGTAGACGAATGAACCTCTGACAGGGATACCCCGCCTGTTGTTATATGTGCAGTCCTGAACCCTGCCGAACCGGATATGTTGATACCAAATCTTGTAAGATTGCTAATCAGCCTCGTCCGCTCATCCCGTCTTAGTTCTGCAAGTATTCTCTCTTCGGGTATCTTTGTTATCAGGAGGATTCTCGACACAAGTCTGTCCGGCAGATATTTTGTCAGAAGATTTAAAAGCTTCTTCTTCCCCGCCGTATTTATCCCGTTCTGAATGATTCTGTTCAGTTCGTCACCCGAAAGATCCGGCAGGAAGCTGATAAATACCGAAGTCCCCTTCTCCCGCGATATCCTTATGTATCTCCCGCTGATGTTATGCGCAGCCGGACCGGAGATTCCCCTGTGGGTAAAGAGGAGTTTTCCCTTCTGGGCATGAGAAATGCCGAGTTTTTTATTCTCGAGTATTATCTCTGCATCTATCGAAATACCCTGAAGTCCTGAGAACGGATTGGGTTTCAGGTCGAGGGCAATAAGTCCCGGCAGCGGATGAATCACGGTGTGTCCGAGAGACTCTGCGATTGTAAATCCGAATCCGTCGGAGCCTGTTTCGGGATAGGATTTTCCGCCTGTTGCGATTATGACCCTGTCGAAAAATTCCTCCCTGTCCCTGTAACTTACGACAAAGCCCCCTTCCTTTATGCCGACCTTCTCTATAAAAGCCTTGTACCGGAATTCTGTACCGAGTGATGCAGAATAGGATATCAGTTTGTGGGCGGTGTCCTTTGCGTCTCCGGTATAGATTCTCCCGTCCTTTTCTACTGTATACTTGCTGCCGATCTCTTTGAGAAAGGAGAGCATCTCGTTCTTCCCGAAGGACTTCAGGACATTTGCAACAAAATGCCCCGAGCCACCGAAATAGTATTTCGGACCGAGGTTTTCGTTGGAGATATTGCATCTGCCGCCGCCCGAGAGGACGAACTTGTTCAAAACAGAACCGGTCCGCTCGAAGAGCACAACGCCGCCATTACCTTTCGACGCAGATATCGATGCCGAAATTCCGGCAGCTCCTCCTCCTATTATACAGATTTTTATCACGACTTACTTGCCGGCTTTCTGCTTTTTCTTGGGAAACATATCTTTTATCAGAAGGGTCTCGATGTTTTCGGAGACATCCTTTGACTTTTCCCTGTGCTCCTTAATCTTTGCCTTATGTCCGGGGTTCGACCTTACCAGTCTGTCGACGACCCTCTTATCAAAATCGAAATGTTCCGGTATTTTCATTATCTGACCTCCTCAAAGGATTGCCCCTTTTAAATGAAAAAAAATCATTTGTCAAATCAGATGCCGTCTCAGGTCGTAAGAGGTATCTCAAGTTCGGGGTTTCTCCGTCGCGTTACAAGGGTAACTCCCCCTATTATAAGGATTCCTCCTATCAGTGTATAGACCGTCGGCGAAGTACCAAGCGTAAAGACCGAAATTATTGCAGTAAAGATCGGAATCAGGTTTGTAAAGAGTGAGGCGGTGGAACTCTCTATCTTCGATAATCCCTTTGCGTAGAGGAGATAGGCAAAGAACGTCGGGAAGAGCCCCAGATATATAAGTGCCCAGACAGACCTTAAGCTCCAGCTGAAACTATATGAAGGATAATTCTCGAAGATGGCGAGGGGAAGATAAAAGAAGATCGTAAATATGACCTGAAAAGATGCGAGGGTAAAGGAGCTGTATTTTCTTGCAAGCCGGGACAGAAGAACTGTAAATGAAGAGGCCGTAATCGTTGCCATAAAGACCAGAATGATTCCGCGCAGAGTAGATTCGGTCCCCTGCTCCCCGCTGTTTTCGAAGACCGAAATCACGGATACACCCGTTATCGAGAGTATTATCCCAAGGACTTTCGGAATGGTTATTCTCTCCATCCTGAATGCAACCGCAATAATAAGTACAAAGACAGGAATAAGGGCGATTATAAGAGCTGCAATTGTCGGGTCAGTCTCCCTTATACCATAGGTTTCGAACAAAAAATAGAGGCCGGGCTCGAATATACACAGAAGAATAAGCCATTTGAGGTCGTTCTTCTCTATCCTCTGTCTCTTTATAAACCTGAGTGCAACGACTACAATCAGGCCTCCGATTATATATCTCAGAAAGACGAGCGTCATCGGACTTATGCTCTCGAGTGCTATCTTTGTGCCAACGAACGACCCGCCCCACATAAAGGCGGCAAGAATCATATAGATGTAATACCTCAACATAAGTGCCAATCTGTTAACACCACAGGATAGATTTTGCAAACGAATAGTGGTCAGACCAAATATTCATCATCGTCCCATTATTTTGCTTTTTAGGGATTGTTTTGATATAATAATTCCGATAAGGAGGCCGGAATGAAAATAAGCTGTAAAAGTCTGTTCTTTCTGTCTTTCTCTTTACTGTTTCCTCTGCTTGCTCTCGCCGGCACGGACCCGAACTGTGAATATCCGAACGTGCTGCTTCTTGTCGACAAATCCGGTTCTATGGACGACAGCATCTCCGGCGGAAGAAAGTGGGACATTCAATCCAATGCAATTCAGACAATACTGAACGGTTTTTCGAGCAAGATCAGATTCGGTCTCGCCCTCTTCCCGTGGACATCGAGCTGTCAGACCGGACAGGTCCTTGTAAATGTCGGAGACAATACCGCCTCCCAGATAATGAACACAATCTCCAGTAATGGTCCCGGCGGCTCCACCCCGCTTGCCTCCTCACTCAAGGCAATGAACAATTATTCGGGAATTCACGAACAAAACAGGAGAAATTTCGTTCTGCTGATGACCGACGGTATGGACACCTGTTCCTCTGACCCGACCGGCGAGCCGGTTCAGGCAGTCCAGCAGCTATACAATGCCGGAGTGGGCGTCTTCGTCGTGGGTTTCGGCTCGGGTGTGGATGCAAATACACTCAGCAATATGGCTGTTGCGGGCGGATATCCGAGAAGCGGAAGTCCCAAATACTACCAGTGCGACAATGCCTCGGAACTCAACAAGGCGCTCAACGATATTCTTATGATAATCTCACAGGAGATATGCGACGGGAAAGACAATGACTGCAACGGCGAGATAGACGACAAGATTCAGCCGCAGGTCTGCTCCGGTATGTGCAACAAACAGGGATTTAAGTATTGCGGTAACGGGCAGTGGGGACCCTGCAGGGACGCACAGGGAAATGAGATTCCTCCCACAGGGGACGAAGGAAAGCCCTGTGACACAAAGAAGCCCGGCATATGCAAGGACGGCGTATGGAAGTGCGATGTATACGGAAACCTGCTCTGCGACCAGCTGAATCAGCCAACATCTGAGGTCTGTGACGGAAAAGACAATGACTGCGACAGCGCAACAGACGAAGATGAATCTGGACAGATACTCAGGAGAGAGTGCAAGGATATGTGCGGCATCGGCTACGAATACTGCATCAACGGTCTCTATGACCCGAAGACCTGTGACGGACCAAAACCGAACAATGCCTGCGGGGAGTGCGGACCTACTCCGGCCGAGATCTGTGACGGGAAAGACAATGACTGTAATGGTCTGATAGACGACCTCGCCCCCTGCGAAGGTAGCAAAATATGTGTAAGCGGTGTCTGTATGTCATACTGCGAGGCAAATGAGTGTCCGAAGGGATACACCTGCAAACAGGTCAACGAAGGTATGATATGCGTACCGGACCCGATGCTGGACTGTGTTGGTGTCAAGTGTCCTGACGGATATACCTGCAAAAACGGCAACTGCCAGCCGCTACCCTGTGAGGAAGGTAACTCCAAGTGCGAAAACAATTCAAGAGTAGTCTGCAGGAACGGAATCTGGACAGATTCACCCTGCAGGAGCGGATTCGAGTGCAAAAACGGGGTATGTGTGGAGATATCCTGTTACACGAAGGGATGCCCTGACGGATATATGTGCAAGGACGGCAGCTGCAGTGCCACAGACCCGTGCGCATCCGTCAAGTGCAAAAGCGACGAATTCTGCAGAGACGGGATATGTGTCAAGGCATGCGGATTCGTAAATTGCCCGGAAGATAACTACTGTGACAGTTTCGGCAATTGTCTGCCGGATAAATGCTACGGGATAAAATGCAAGGCAAACCAGTACTGCTCGGAGGGGAAGTGTTACGTGGACAAATGTTATATGGGAGGTTGTCCGTACAACAGAACCTGCGACCAGAGCAGCGGGGAATGCAAGGATGACCCCTGCGTCTATATTGACTGTCCCGAGGGACTCAAGTGCTACAAAGGGCAGTGTGTAAGACCCGAAGACATACCGATAGTGGTTTACGACCCGAATATCGGAGTGGATGCCGGAACTGATACTGGTAAGGACGTTGCAAAACCGGATACCTCCGTAAAACCCGACGGCGGCAATGTCGAATACGACTACGAAAACTACGAACCGGATGATGCAGACCTCCCGACAGAGCCCAACTTCGACAAGTCTGCATTCGACAGAGAGACCTCAGGGAGTTGTTCATGCTCGGCTCTCTTCTGATTTGTCTATCGGGAGTTCGAAAAAGAATGTAGAGCCTTTCTGGTAGACGCTTTCCGCCCCTACGGTTCCGCCATATCTCCCGATTATACGTTTCACTATCCCGAGACCCAGCCCTGTCCCCTCGACTCCCATCTTCTTTACCTCGGACGAACGGTAGAAGTCTGTAAAGAGCCGGGACATCTCCTCCTCCTTTATGCCGATTCCGGTATCGGAGACGGATATTCTTATTCTGTCAGAAAGAAGCTGTGCCTTCACCGTTACCAGACCGTTCTCCCTGTTGTATTTTATGGCGTTCGAAATATAGTTGTGAATCACCTCGTCAATCTTATGCGGGTCTGCCAGCACAAAACAGGACTCAGTATCCCTTTCAAACGAGATACCTATTCCGCGCTGTGCGGCCTGAGGCCTGAATTCCCCGATGGATTCAGAGAGAAGTTTAATGATGTCGAATCTCTCTCTCCTGATTTCCTTCTCTTCCCCCATCTCGAACTCACCGAGCTCAAGGACATCGGATATAAGCTGTCTGAGTCCGCCTATTCTCGAGAGTATCCTTGTTAGTATCTTCTTCTGTTCTTCGGACACATTTCCCATATATCCGTCGAGCATACTCTGTATATAGGACGTAATCGTATTGAGGGGAGACTTCAGGTCGTGTGTTGCCGATGCGAGAAAGAGGAGTCTCATCTCGTCCTTCTTTTTGAGCTTTTCGTTCTTCTCTTCAAGTTCCTTCTTGATATTCTCTATCTCAGACTGTTTCCTTCTCAGGTCCTTCATAATAAGAGATGTGATTATTACCGCGGTAAACTGAATCACCGTAAAGGCGGCAAACGAACCAAGGGAAAAAAGAAACGAATCTATATTTTCTGAGGGGAGAAATCCGCCTAAGTGATGATGGTCGATGATTCTCAAATGCTCTCCCATTGCAAGAATTCCTGCTATTGCAACTGAGAGGAGCGCATAGAAAAATGCAACAGGCGTGGAGAGAATCACAGATGCGAATATCGGATGGAATATAAAGACGTAGAGAAACGGACTCTCCACCCCGCCCGAAAAGTGTATCAGAAATCCAAGGGCAATCATATCCAGCATTATCTGGATATGTGAGGACAAAAGTGCGTTCTGGACACACAAGTCACCCCTGCATCTTCTCTGATTGTATCTGAACCAGAGAAAGATGAAGACATTATAAAAGAGGACCAGAAGTCCTATGAGATAAAAAGTCTTCTCGTCGAGTTCTATACCAAACAGACGTCTGGCAAAGAATGTTATAGTAAAAATAGATATTACAGCAAGCCACCTGAGAGATATGAACCAGTTTACGTTGTATAGAAGTGATTTTCTGGATATCTCCGATTCAATCCCGAAACTGAATCTGAAAAGGCTCATTTCCTGAAAAACCCTCTGGATTTCTTGGATGTTTTTATATGTGCTATCTCTGCAATTTCCTTCAGAAGTCTCTCTTCTTCGGACGATACCTTCTTCGGGATTTCTACCTTTATATGTACGATATGGTCACCTTTACCGTAGCCGTTCAGCCTTGGCATACCCCCTTCTGGAATCCTGATTACGTCAGAAGGCTGGGTACCGGGTCTGATTTCGATATCTTTCTCTCCCCAAATGGTTTTTATTTTCAGACTCGTCCCTAAAATTGCCTCGATATAGGATATCCTGACTTCGGTGTGAATATCCTCTCCGTCACGCTCCATTCCTTCGTCGGGTATAACGTTTATCACCAGATACAGGTCGCCGGATCTCCCGCCGCCGGGCGCGGATTCACCTTCACCGGAGAGTCTCAGCTGCATACCCGTATCGACCCCGGGAGGAATCTTTACCTTGAGCGACTTTTTCTGCGGAACCGTCCCGCTTCCGGAGCAGATTTCACACTTCTCCACGATAATCGTCCCCTTGCCGCGGCATTTGCTGCAGGTGGTGGATATGACCATAAATCCTGCCCTTGTGGAGACCTGTCCTCTCCCGTGACAGACAGGACAATTCTGCGGATGGGTGCCGGGTTTTGAGCCGCTCCCGTTGCAGGTCGAACAGACAGAGAGCCTCTCTATCTCAACCTCCTTCTCTACCCCCTGAGCGGCCTCGTAAATAGATATATCTATCTTACGGGAGATATCCGAGCCTCTGGATGAACGTCTTCTCCCCCTGCCCGCCCCCTGAAAACCGAAGAAGTCCTCGAAGATATCGGAGAAACTCGAGAAAATATCATCGATATCGGAATACTGGTGAAATCCCGTTCCCTTCAGACCCTCGTGTCCGTAGCGGTCGTACATCTCCCTCTTCTGCGGGTCAGAGAGCACCTCATAGGCCTCGGAGGCCTCCTTGAACTTCTCCTCCGCCTCCTTGTCTCCCGGATTTCTGTCGGGGTGATACTGAAAAGCCAGCTTCCTGTATGCGCTCTTTATTTCCCTTATATCGGCATTCTTCGAAACACCCAAAATCTCGTAATAATCTCTCTTTGGTCTGTCGCTCACAGTTGATACACCTCTCCCGTTAAATCTATCAAATAATATTACTTATTTTTCCTAAGTCAACCGGTATAGTCTAACTGGAAATACCCCAAAATTTTTCATAAATCCTCCGCAAAACTAAATCTTAGCTGG
>DYEF01000010.1 GCA_020725805.1 Bdellovibrio sp. | reverse complement strand
ACAAAGGAAAAAGACTTTGCAAAACAAAATCAGGGATAGTAAAAGAATATAGTGAGGCAGTTATATGAAAATCAATGAAGCCGAAAAATGTAACATTTTAATTTTGCAGAAATGTAACATTTTGACGTTGCAGTTACACATCTGCAATTACCTTAAATCAGCCGGATTACCTGTACCTGCGATTTACTTTTCGGATATTTCAAAAGGAATTATTCTTCTTGAGGATCTGGGTGATACTACCCTCGAACGTAAATTCAGCCAGAATAATGACTTAGGACTTTATCAGGATGCCATAAGGCTGCTGGTTCAGATGAAGGTTGCCGCAGCTAATAAGCCGGAAAAGAACTGCATAGCATTTTCAAGGAAATTCGATTATGACCTGTATTTCTGGGAATTCGAGCATTTTATCGAATACGGAATCGAAGCAAGGAATGATTTCAAACTGCCCGAAAATGATAAGAATATTATGAAAAACTACTTTTCAGAGATTTCCAAAAAACTCGATTCATTATCCGATACATTTACACACAGGGACTATCAGAGCCGTAACCTTATGATAAAAGAAGGTAAATTTTATATTATTGATTTTCAGGATGCACTTATAAGTACACCTGCCTATGACATTGTGGCTTTACTTAGGGATAGTTATATAAGATTTGAAGATAAAATAATCAATGATTTCATAGGGTTATATGTTAATGAACTGAACAAGTCCGGTATTAAGACTGATTCGGAATCATTCAGACTGCTCTTTGACCTGCAGACAATACAGAGGAAGCTCAAGGACGGAGGCAGATTCGTATTTATCGACCGTGTCAAAAAGAATCCGTCCTTTTTACCTTATATACCAAATTCATTCGGATATGCAGCCCAATCTATGAAAAAGCTGCCTGAATTTAAGGAGTTATATAAAATATTATCGAAATATGTACCGGAGTTCAATAACTGATATGAGAAAATTAAGAGATTTTTCGGGAATAGTCCTTGCTGCCGGCTTTGGTACGAGACTCAGACCTTTTACAGATAAATTACCCAAACCTCTTGTTCCGCTCCTCAACAGGACACCACTCTGGCACCAGATTATGCTTCTGAAGAATCAGGGTATCACTAAAATCTATATCAACCTCCACTACAAACCGGAACCTGTAAAAGATTACATAGGGAAAAATCTGAGCGGTGTCAGATATGTTTATGAACCTCAAATTCTGGGGACAGGCGGAGGTATAAGGAATATAATCAATACCTTCGGAATAAATGAGCCTGTTATTGTGCTCAACGGCGATACGATAACTGTTGCTGATATCAGGGAAATGATACTTTTTTACAAAAAGATGGATTGTGATGCCGTGATGCTTCTTATACGGGACAGGAATATTCCATACGAAAATTCGGTCTTTGCAGATAAAAAAGGCAGAATCAGATACATCAAACAGAAGCCGAAAAACCTGAAAGGTCTTGTAAAATTCCGGTTTCTGGGCGTGCATATCCTGAATCCAAAAGTTTTTGAATACCTTCCCGAAGAAGGTTGTATCAACAAAAATACCTATCCAAGGCTCATTGAAAACGGATTCAGGGTTTACGGCTTTATAACCAAAAACGATTCTTTTGATATAGGTAAACCGGAAAATCTTTACAGGGCTAATTTTGCATTTTTGGGTAAAAAATGGGAGTCATCTGTCTTTACGGCAGAATATCGCAACGAAATAACCGACTCATACGGGAATATAACCGGTAAAAACGTAAAGATAGAAAATTCCGTAATCCGTAATTCGGTTATCGGCGATAATGTGACAATTCTTGACTCCGAAATAAGAGAATCCCTGATTTTTCCTGATACTCTGATTGTTAACGAAAAACTTAAAAGATGTGTTGCAAATAATGAATATAAGTATATAATATCAGACCGCCGAGGAGGTCGAAAATGAGAAAATATCTGATGTTTTTATTCATCTTTATTTTGCCAGCCTTTCTTGCTGCAGAAAACATCGAAGGAAATATCTTTATGATTTCGGGTAAGGAATTCAAGACAAGGGTCAAAGGTGCAAAGGAATGGGTTACGAATACCAGTGATATTGCTCTCAAAAGCGGCCTTAGAGTCAAGACCGATGAAAATACATCTTTAAGAATAGTACTCGACAAAAGATTCGTTATCTTCGTTTCACCTGATTCGGATGTGAATTTCACAAAACTGACCGACCAGGAGGAACTGATAACCATCCTCAAAGGGAATATTCTCATCAATTCATCGGAAAGCAAGATCAAAGGTATAATAAACACGCCCACTGCAGAAATAATCAGGGAAAAACCATCCGAAATGCTTATAAAAGTTAATTCACAGGACGGGAATACGGAATTAATAGTTTTAAAGGATGAGGTATCCGTAAAGAACCTGATTCAGTCTGATAACAATTACAAGATTGTGAAACAGGGGACTTTTTCGAAGATACTTCCTCAGGTGCTTCCGACCGAACCGTCTCCTTTCAGACTTCAAGACATCGAGGACAGTATAAAAAAGGTAAAAACACCTTTGAGTCAGGCAAGGATTTCATCGAATCAAGAAGCTGCGTTTGACAGATTTATTGAGGAATTCCAGCTCGACGGCTTCTTCTCAGGCACAAAAGATAAGAAAAACAGCTGTAAAGAGGTATATACCTCACCTTCTCTGCCGGTCGATTATGACAGAAATCTTATGCAGAGGGATTCTGTACTGATTATTAACGTAAAATAAAACATTCAGGCAAGGAGCATATTATGAAAAGACTGTCATTAATATTTTTACCTGTTTTTGCAGTGCTTCTGCTTTCCTGCGGTGAAAAGCCGTTGTCACTGACCGAGGTTAATTCACCGGAGATAAAGCTGCCGGCCGATATTCAGGAGCTCATCGGGGATTCTGCTCAGGTAATTATATACAGCAACGGAAAAATGATGGCAAAGGGCACCGCAAGTGATATCAAAAACCAGAAAGATTTTTTCATACTGAATCTCCCCGTCGGTGAACAGATGATTGAACTGTTTATTACCGGTCCGAACGAAAATGTTGTATATATGCTCGACCGGAAAAAGGTAAATATTATACCTGACGTAAAAAATTCACTGGATATGGAAATTGCACCTCCTCTTAAATTTGATACAAGAATTATCAATCTTACCCTTAATGACGAGGTAATAGTTACAGCCAAAATTGATTCTTCAAGACTTCCTGAAGGTCTGAAGAACCCCGAACTGAAATGGACAATTGACAATATCGAAGGTGGCAATAATGAAATCGGGCTGATTACCAGTAACGGCAATTCCGCCACAATCCGCGGCCCCTCTGCCCTCCCCTCCGGTCAGAATCACTATCTCGGGGCATATTATGAGGCTGACGGCAGAAAATATCTGGCAGTTATCAAAATCAACTATATTGAATAAAGGAGATTGAATATGAGAAAGTATCTGCTCTTATCTGCCTTATTATTTGTACCTCTAATATTGTATGCCAACAGCGATGTTGAAATTACGAAGGCATACGGATTTTACAAACAGCAAAATTACAATGAGGCGATAAAAATCTGTGAGGCCGTTCTGGAAAAAGACAGAGATAATAATGACGCTCTCTTTCTGGCAGGTATCTCGCATTTTATGCAGAAAAATTATGCCGATGCAGAGAAATACTTCCAGAAGTATATTCAGTCCAACCCTTATAATTACGAGATAATTAAATATTCGGCCATATCCAGATATTATAATCAGGACTATAAGGGTTCGGTTTCATATTTCGAAAAGATTCCTAAGTATTCCGATGACCCTGTCATTCTTCTTTATCTTGCACTGAATTACAACCGTATGCAGGACATTGAAAATCTCCGGATGATTCTGAACAGGATTGAAAAAAACCCTAAGATTCAGCACGCAAACAAGAAGGAGTTTCTGGAGATAATCAACAAGGCAATGTCAGGAGATATGGACGGGACGATTGCGGAACTAAAGAATTTCAGAGACAAATACAGCAATCAGTTTATTATTACCTCGAAAATAATCAGTATAGAGAAAAACACCAAACAGGACAGCAAAGATAATTTCAGGTTTATGATTTCCCTCAACGAGGTATTTGATACGAACGTTGCCCTTTACCCTGATAAGGATGCGGTAAAACTGCCGGGCGTCAAGTATGAAGAAAGGTATGACCTCAGGACAGAGGCCAGATATTCACTCGGTTACAGGTTTATCAACAGCTCGAGTAATATGCTCGGAATACTCTACAACGGCTATCAGGGAATTAATTCCAATTTCAATATTTACAATTTCAATTCGAACGACCTTCAGCTTCTGTACCGGTATTCAAAGCCGTCATTTCACTTGGGTTTTGCATATAACTACTCCTACGATTTCATTTCGGACAAATACAAGGCATATTCTTTCGGACACAGGATTATTCCGGAGTTTGCATATCATTTCTCGAATTCGCTCTTGTCAATTGGTGTACCCGTGCAGCTGAAACACTACTTCGAGAAGGTATATTCGAAAGACTTTGACAGGTCATCGCTTCTGATTGACCCGTATCTGCATTTCTCATATTCATTCAGTCCGAATTTCTCAGTCTATAACAGGGATTATTTCGGGATAAACAACTCTGAAGGCGACGGCTGGAAATATATGAGGCCCGAAGTAAGACTCGGATTTGATTATAAATACGGCAAATCGGTCTTCCTGAATGCATCCGGCGGATTCGGTTACTATATGTTTTCTGAAAAGATCAGCAATCCCGATTATCTCTACGACAGCAATGCAAATGCACGTACAGATATGAAATTCTCTTTTGAGACCGGAATAGATTTCAGACTTTATTCGGATAAATTATTCCTGAACACCGGCTACGCCTTTGTTATGAATATGTCTGATGTCAAGAGCGGAATATTTGATTATTCGAGACATATAGGTTCTGCCGGTATTAAGTTTGTATATTAACACAATTACCGGAGAAAAAGTATGTCTGAAAATCTCGTTATTATCCCGACCTATAATGAAAAAGAGAATATCCGGAACATAACAAAGGCTGTATTCGACAGAATTGATACGCACATACTTATTGTCGACGATAATTCACCTGATGGCACCGGAAAGATAGCGGATGAACTTTCGGAAAATGAATACAAAGGCAGACTTTTCGTACTTCACAGAGAGAAAAAGGAAGGACTTGGGAAGGCATACGTCTCCGGTTTCAAATGGGCTCTGGCAAGAGAATACAGGCATATATTTGAAATGGATGCTGATTTTTCGCACAATCCGGACTATCTGCCGCTCTTTCTCGAAAAGATAAAGGATTATGACCTTGTGATAGGTTCGAGATATGTAAAAGGAGGCGGTGTTCAGAACTGGCCGTTTTTCAGAATGCTTATAAGTAAGGGAGGTTCACTCTATTCAAGGACGATTCTGGGCATACCGATAAGGGACCTGACCGGGGGATTCAAGTGCTTCAGAAGAGTCGTCCTCGAATCAATAGACCTTGATAATCTGCTCCTTTCCGGCTTCGGTTTTCAGATAGAAATGAATTACAGGACCTATAAGAAAGGCTTCAGGGTCTTTGAACTTCCTATTATTTTTACTGACAGGATTCTTGGCAAATCGAAGATGTCGCAGAAGATATTCTTCGAGGCACTCCTGATGGTGATAAAACTCCGCCTCAGAGTAAAGGAGACGCCTATTTCTCTTCCTCCTGCTGGCTCTTCTGCTTCTGATAAGCCTCGATAATCTTCTGTGCAATCTGGGCCGGAACCTCTTCCATATGTGAGAACTGCATCGTAAAATAACCGATACCCTGTGTTATCGAATGGAGGTCTGTGGCGTATGTGGCAGTGTTTTCGTAGGGGACAAGTGCCCTTACAACATTCCCTCTCGGAGTCGGGTCCATACCCTGAATCTTCCCTCTTCTGGAGTTGATGTCTCCTATCACATCTCCCAGAAACTCCTCGGGAATTACTATCTCGAGCTGCATAATAGGTTCGAGCAGTATCGGATTTGCCTGTGAATATGCATTCTTGAATCCCATTGAACCGGCAATTTTGAATGCCATATCGGATGAGTCAACCTCGTGGTACGAACCGTCATATACATTTACCGAAAGGTCTGTAACGGGATAACCGGCAAGAGGACCTTCGAGCATTGCATCCTCAACACCTTTCTGAATCGAAGGGATATAGTTTTTGGGAATCGCTCCTCCGAATATGCTCTCTGTGAATTCGAAGCCCTTACCTCTCGGCATCGGTTTGAGTTCGAGCCAGCAGTCTCCGTACTGACCTCTGCCGCCGGACTGCCTCTTGTATTTACCCTGAGCCTTTGCGGGCTTTTTAATGGTCTCTTTGTACGGGACTTTCGGGGGTTGTGTAGTAACATCGACCTCGTATTTTCTTCTGAGCCTTTCGATTGCAATCTCAAGGTGAGCCTGACCCATACCCGAAAGCAGGAGTTCCTTGGTATCCGTTGTACGTGTGTAGGAAAGTAACGGGTCTTCCTCTATCAGCCTCTGAAGACCGTTGGAGAGTTTGTCTTCGTCCTGTTTTGTCTTGGCCTTGAGGGAGAAAGATATTGTCTGCTTCGGGAATTCCATCGTCAGATAAACAGCGGGTCTCTCCTGAGTAGAAAGTGTATCTCCGGTCTGTGTATCCTTGAGTTTGGTAACGGCTACAATATCACCTGCAATTGCCTCTGTCAGAGGAATCTGATTCTTGCCATCCACTCTAATGAGTGTTGCAAACTTCTCCTCGATCTTCTTTGTTGAATTGTAAACCGGCGCATCTGATTTGATTACACCGGAAATAATACGCATATAGGATACCTTCCCCTGAAAGTGGTCGACGGTTGTCTTGAAGACTATTGCAGAGAACGGTTCGTTTGCATCGACTTTCCTCATCTCCATCTTATCTTCGCTTATCTTTGAAGGCCATTCCCTTGCCAACGGGTCCGGAAAGCAGTTTACGATATAATCCAGAAGGAGATTTACACCCGTGGCCTTCTTTACTGCACCGCAGAATACAGGGAAGAAAGACCTTGCGGCAAATCCTTTTCTGAAGGCGTTGATGAGCTCTTCCTCGGTTAGGGCTGTCCCTTCGAGGTATTTGTTTACAAGTTCATCATCTGTCTCGGCGAGAATCTCAACCAGTTTGGTATGAAGTTCTTCTGCCTTATCCTTCAGCTCGGATGGAATCTCTTTTTCCTGAAATTTGCCGTATGCTCCCTGATAGTAGTATGCCTTCATCCTCAGGACATCAATAACACCCTGATGTGCTGTATCAAGTCCGATGGGATATGAAATGAATACGAGTTTCCCCTTGATCTCCTGCGACAGGCTATCGAATGCCTCGTCCAGATTTGCCCTTTCGATGTCGCACTGATTGATAAATACCGCCATCGGCTTTGCCCTGTCCTCTGTCATAAAGCCAAAACGCTCGATATAATGCTTGATTGGTTTTGCACACCTGATTGTAAGGACAGAGGCTTCGGTCATTGCAATACTGTTCGAGGTCTCCGCGAGGATATTGAAGAATCCCGGGGTGTCCAGAATATTGATGTGTATATCCTTCCACGACGTAAATGTCGTCTTTGTGGAAAGTGTGAGGTTTCTCTTCAGTTCTTCGTTGTCCAGGTCGAGTCTTGTCGGAGCAATCTCCTTCAGCGCTCTGTCAGGTGAACCGTATTTGACCATGGCTTCTGCAAGGCAGGTCTTGCCTGAACCATCGTAACCAATCAATGAAACGTTTCTGATTCCTTCTGTCTTCATGTCTTAATAACTCCTTAAAAAAAGTAAAAACAAGAGTAGAGTTTAATACCCTTAATATTGTCATTATGTCAAGGGAATTTTGGAAAAATTTTTCAAAACGTATTGTGTCTTTTTGTTATTGTATTTTGGAAAATAGGTTGGTATATTTT
>DYEF01000009.1 GCA_020725805.1 Bdellovibrio sp. | reverse complement strand
ACAAAGGAAAAAGACTTTGCAAAACAAAATCAGGGATAGTAAAAGAATATAGTGAGGCAGTTATATGAAAATCAATGAAGCCGAAAAATGTAACATTTTAATTTTGCAGAAATGTAACATTTTGACGTTGCAGTTACAGACCCGCAGCTTTCTGTTCTGGACCTGAATGATAAGGATATATTATCGGCCGGCATAGATTTCGGAGAGGTCGAGAAGGGAATCAAAAGCAAGAAACTCTTTAAGATCTGCAATAACGGAGGCGGAACACTCATAATTGACAAGGCTTCGGCCCTTGTAAACGGAAATTTTGTCCTGAATCCGTCATCTCTTGAGGCATCGCTCAAATACGGGCAGTGTATAAATAATATCGAGGCCGAGTTTACACCGTCCGTTATCGGTGAGGTCAAGGATATATTGAAAATTATCAGTAATGACCCGATAAAACCTGTCGCAGAACTAAGTTTCAGGGGTACGGGTATAAACTCCGAGATGAGAGTAAATCCGTCTTCGGTTGATTTCGGGGATGTACTCCTGAATTCGTCTGCCAGTCCGGTCAATGTTGAGATAAGGAATATCGGAGATGGTACATTACTGGTTTATAATATTGAATTCGGGGCGGGCAGTTCAAAGGACTTTTCGCTTATAAATCTCCCGAAGAATTATCCTGTAAGGCTGAAATACAACGAATCAGTAACATTCGGAGTGACCTTTAAACCGACTACACTTGGTGTAAAGAATGGCGCAATAATTATATCTTCCTCTGATGCAGAGAATCTTTCGCTGAATATTCCTCTTGTCGGCAACGGAAGTAACTGTGATGCAGACCATGCAGACTGTGACGAGGACCCCTCCAACGGGTGTGAGGTGGATTTGAGGTCAGATATAAATAACTGCGGGGTCTGTAAACTCGTTTGCAATCCTGTCAATGCCAATGCCCTGTGCGAGAACAAGAAATGTAAGATAGAGAGCTGTAAAGGTACCTTTAATGATTGCGATAAGGATGTTTCAAATGGGTGTGAATCCGACTCTTTAACAGATAATCTCAATTGCGGAGAGTGCAAGAAGATCTGCGGTGACAGGTCGATGTGTAAGAGCGGGAGTTGCGTCTGTGATACCGGGTACCTCAACTGTGACAATGATTTTGCGTCGAATGGTTGTGAGGTTGACAAGAATAATGACCCTGCCCACTGTGGCGACTGTCAGACGAACTGTGGACAAAATTCGGTCTGTAATTCGGGATTCTGCGGATGTCAGCAGGATTATAAAGACTGTGACCTCAAACTCGACACCGGCTGTGAGGTAAATATAAAGACAAACCCGAACAACTGCGGTGATTGCAATATTAAATGCGGCGCCAATGCAATCTGCGATAATTATCAGTGTAAGTGCAATAGTGGGTACGGAAACTGTAACGGAGACTGGTTTGACGGGTGTGAGAAATATCTGATGTTCGACAAGAACAACTGCGGCGAATGTAAAAAAGTCTGCCCGAATCCTCCAAATTCTTCAAGCTCCTGTGATATGGGACAGTGCAAGTACGTTTGCCTGTCAGGGTACAGGGATTGTGATGGTCTTATAGACAACGGGTGTGAGTCTCTGTCCAATTCAGACCCGAATAATTGTGGAACCTGCGGCAACAAGTGCGGAGCGAATATGGAGTGTGTAGAAGGAATCTGCAAGTGTAAAGCCGGTTTTGCAGACTGCAATCCCGGTGTGGATGGTTGTGAAACCAATCTTACAAATGACAGCAACAACTGCGGGGCCTGCAACAACAAGTGTAACAATAACGCATATTGCAATAATTCGGCCTGTGTTTGCAATACCCATTATGCAAATTGTGATACCGACTGGGGTAACGGGTGTGAGATATATCTGCCCAGTGATGTATACAACTGCGGGAGCTGCTACAAGAACTGCTTTGCCCTTCCCAATGTAGCCTCTGCAACCTGCTCGAATTATCTGTGCCAGATTGGTGACTGTAATACACATACAGCCAATTGCGATTCAAATGTTAATAATGGTTGCGAGATAAATCATAATTCATATGCCAATGCCTGCGGCACTTTTGTCAATGCCGGAGAGCTTTGCGGTGACGACGGAACACCAACCCTTGGTCCTTTCGAAGGAAACGGCTCGAAGTGGTTTAAGTTCAAGGTTAAAGAGTGTGACAGCGGTGTTTTTGCTGACAAACTCGCCGCCCTTGTCTCTCTTGATGTTCCTAATGCTCCGCAGGACTATGAACTCGTTGTATACTGGGCCTGCGGGACAACAGGTACGAGTTTCCCTCAGGGTGCAGGAATTGATGAGGCAATAATGGTTACCAGAGAAGATACTCAATGCTGGCCAAGTAATTGTGATGATGCATTTGATGTATATGTCGAGGTAAAATACATAGGTGGCGGTACGAATCAGTGCAACAAGTGGTATCTCACAATTACATCAAATGAGGGGTGGTATTAATCCGGGATTTTCCGGTTGTATTTTATGAAAAATATTCCGGTTGTCAGCAGTGTTGCATAACCGCAGGCAACAGCCAAGTGCAGATTCCCGGTGTTTGATGTGTCCCATGGGAAGAACATAGAGCCGTTTGGCAGAGGGGAGTGAATAAGGCCTGTCATTGTAAACAGGATTGAAACTGCAAGAGCGATTGCAAAGCCTTTTAGGTTTTTTTCTATCAGATATGTGAGTATGGCGCCCCACAGAAGAGATGTGAGAATGAAGCCGTGTCCGAGAATCATCAGTACTTTATGCTCGTTTTGAATACCTTCGGGGACAGGGATACTGCCAAGTGAACCGATTATTGTATCGTAGTTTAAAAGTCCCAGATATCCGATAATCGGCAGAAATGAAAATATCGTTGCCTCTATAAATCTTTTGGGTGTCTCCGAGAAGGCCTGCTTTATTATTTCGATTCCGATAAATAATAGAATCGGTGTCACCGCTGCTTCAGGTATAATGTCAACAAGAAGGCCGGTAATCCCAAGTATCGAACCGATTCCGATCGTCAGTGCTGTCAGTATTGTATATCCGGATGATGCCCCCATTGATTTATATGCTGGATGACCAATGTACGGTGTACTCTGGGCAACTCCTCCGAATATACCGGCAATTATAGTAGCAACTGCCTCGGTCAGAAGAATATCCCTTGTCCTGTAATCATCTCCGGCGAGTCTTGCGCTCTCTGTAACATTTATGCCGCCTATAATGGTCAGAAGTCCGAATGGTATTGCTATAGATATATATTTGACCATAAGCGGAATTCCTTCAATGAATCCCTGTGTTGGTATGGGGACTGAAAACTCTATTGCAGGTTGTATCGGTTTAATATGGAAGATATTTGCAAACCCTCCGAGATAATATATCAGGGTCGATAAAGCCACAGCTATAAATGCAGCAGGAATCTGATACGGAATCCTGTATCTGCCGATGAATGCAAACAGAATTATTGCCAGAGAGGTAAATCCCACAACCGGATTTGAGAATATCTTTGTCATAGGGAAGAATCCGAGGAGAGCGAGTCCTATTCCTGCAATAGGTCCAAGAAGTGCCGGTAATGGAAGAATTCTTTTGATAAAGTCACCCAAGAAAGAGAAGATGACCTTGACTATACCGATAAAAACCATTACAGCCATCGCCGCCTTATAACTTAAGACTGCATCTTTTGTCTCGAGATAGAGCGGGCCGATCACCATAATGGCCATTCCGATCGTCGAGGGTGTGTCCAGACCAAGGGGCATTGCGGTTATATCATTCCTTCCGGTCTTTTTTGCAAGTCTGTAAGCCATATACGAATAAACTAAATCACCGAAGAGGACACCAATTGCCGTTCCGGGAATCATTCTTCCTATCACTATGTCTTTAGGCATCCCGAATCCTTGGATAAGAATACCCCCTAAAACCACCAGATTCAGGAGATTGTCGAGAAGGAGTCCGAAAAAGGCATTGATGTCTCCGGTCTTGAAAATACTGTATTTATTCATATCAACTCCGTGCAAATCATTAACAAATTGCGGCAGCAGGATTATTGTTAATTCTTTACTCACTGAAATTCAATAAAAAAATATCTTTCAAAGTTCTTGACAAATCAGATTAATTTAATATATTTCCTCTTCCGTTGCCCAGGTAGCTCAGTCGGTAGAGCAGAGGACTGAAAATCCTCGTGTGGGCGGTTCGATTCCGTCCCTGGGCATATTTTTTTATCCAGACAGGTTATTTTGATGATTTGGGCTTATCGATTTCACGGAGTTTTTTTGTTACTGACTCCCTAATTTTTTCTTCCAGATTTTCCATCTTCAGAATCTTCTCGTATATCTCCTTTGCCTCTTTTATATAGTTGAGTTTTACGTAGGTATCTGCAAGATGGTCTGCAATAATCGGTTCTTCGGGAATCAGCCTGTATGCCTTCTTGAGATATCTGAGCGCGGCCTGATAGTCATTGAGTTTGTAATACATCCAGCCGACCGAATCAATTATTGCACCGCTCCGCGAGCTGTACATATATGCCTTGAGAATCATATCTTTTGCCTGTTCCAGATTGATATTGTTGTCGATATATGTATAACCAATGAAGTTCAATGCCTCAGGATTTTCAGGATTCAGTTTGAGAATGAGCTTCATAACTTCAAGTGCATCATTTATTCTGGAATCCCTTTCGTATATCATACCGATTTCGTAGAGAATCCGTATCTTTTCATCAAGAAGTATGTCATATTTGTTGGTCGCCTCTGTCAGAAGAGACAATGCAGCATCTCTGGAAATTATCTTTTCATAGACACGTGCGAGATAAATTACGGCATCGCACCACAGCTCCCGTTTCTTTATTGCAGTCTCAAGAAGTTTTCTGGCCTCCTCGAATTTTTTCATCCCCAGCATGGCCTCTGCCTTTATGAAGAACGTTGTCTCATTGTCAGCAATATCCTTCGATACACAATTATACGCCTCTTCATATTTTTTCCTTTCGAGATGAGATGCGCAGATAAGGGATTGTGAATAGCCGGTAAGCTTTTTATCGGCAATCTTGCTCAGGATATCGATTCCTTCGTCGTATTTCTTCATAGTGATCAGAAGCTTGCCATAGTAGTATCTGAGTTCATCATTGTGCTTGTATTCGGCCAGAAGGCTGCGGTATATCTTCTCGGATTCGGCATAATAACCTTCCTGTGAATATGTGCCGGCAATCGCAATTGATACAGAGACAGTATCGGGGGAATTTCTCAGTGCATAATCGAAAAAGAGTTTTGCAGATGCAAAATCCTCCTTTCTCAGATACAGTTTGCCGATGAGGAGAATTATCTCAAGGTCATCGGATACATATTTCTGTGCCTTTTTCAGAATCTCTATGGCGTTGTCGTATTTTTCCTCGAGTTCGTAGGTTACAGATAGCATTACAGCCGCATCCCTGTTTGCAGGATTGATTCTGAGTGCGCCTGTGAAGGATTCGAGTGCAAGTCTGATATTTCTGCGGTTTAGGTAAATATTCCCCATTCGTAAATAGGCCTCTGATTTGTCTTTTGAGTTTTTCAGCATCTCACTCAGGACATCAAGTGCGGATTTTTCATCTTTGATGAAGAGATACAGGTCAGAGAGCTTAAGATAAGCATCGATGCGTAGGGGGTCGATCTGTTTTGCCTCAAGCAGTAGTTTCTTTGCCTCTTCAATGTTTCCTCTGGAAAACATAATCGATGAAAGAAGTATCCGGGATTCATAGTCCTCTTTATCCGCTTCGACCGCTGCGGTAATCTGTTTTATTGCACCCTGAATGTCATTCTTTCTGATGAGTATCAGGGCTATGTTATTTCGTAAAAGCGAAGAGAAAGGGTCGAAGACCAGTCCCTGTTTATAATTTTCGAGGGCATTGACGTAGTCCTGCTGGTATTCGTAAATCTTCCCTGTAATGAAATAGTTGAGGGCAGACGGGCTTATATATTCCGGTTTTTGTGAAGAAGCTGTTGCCTGAACGGTATACAGAAAAATGAACAGGGAAAAAAGGGATATCAGGCCAGAAAAATTATTCCGCTGCGTTGTCATCCTCATCTATAATTACTTCCTCGTTTTTAATCTGTTTGCCGGTCTTGATATAGGCAAGATATCCGGTTACCTCTCCCATATTCATAACTGTTTCTCCCTTCAGAACAACCCTTTTATCATCATCCGAAATCCATAATTTCAGCTTTTTTGTTACGGAAGGTTTGTCTTTTCTCTGCGCAATACCTTCTATGTATATGGAATTGAAAAATCCCGCCGGTGTCTGGATTCTTTCCTTCCCCTTAACAGAGCCTGATACCTCCCAGAAATATTTATGGTAAAAAACCTCAAAACAGTAGGATTTGCCTTTCTCAAGCGGAAGTCCTCTTATCATATACATCAGGGTCATAAAATCCATAGTATGGTCGCCGCCCGTATATTTCTTAGTCTCCTTCTCTTCATTCTTCTCGGTATTGGTAATGACGGTACCGTTCTTCTGAAACTGGTATGTCGTTTTGCGGCGGATATCCTTTTCTGTTACATCCTCGTAGAAGGATACATTCGAAAAATCTGGAAGACTGAATTCATTCTTAAAGTATGCATTTACCTTATAGACTTTCGAAAAAAAGGAATTGGTTGTTGCCTTGGAGATGACCTTAAATTGTATATCCCCGTCCTTGATTTCCTCTCTCATAATTTTCAGATACACCTTGCCTATCGGGATATCCTTTAGTGCGACTATATAATACAGAAGTTCATTGTCGGAGTAGGGTATGGTAATCTTGCTTATCTTCTCCTTAGTACACTTCTTGACTTTTTTTGTAATCTCCCTCTCTTTACCTTTGCTGAGCTTTTTCTGAAGTTTCAGCACAGGGCCTTCCTCGGCAAGCAGAACTGACGGTATAATAAGCAGTATCAGTATTCTGAACATTTTCATAAAAAGTCCTTTCCTGTAATTTACTCCTTGCATCATTAGACCCTGCTATATATACTAACAAATTTATGAATTATCAAAGGAAAATATTAAACCATACACTTACGGCATATATCGTTGTCAATCTGATTCTTGTGCCATTATTGTTTCTTAAACCTGTATTAGGCAGGAACCTTGTTTTGACTTTGGGAGCAGCAGTCTTTATTATTGCAACCATAATTCTATCAAAGATAGAAAACCTTGATGCGGCAGCTCTCGGAGTCAGGACTGATTCTTTAAAGAGGGATATTGCCTATATGTTCATTAGTATTCTTCTGATATTTCCCTTCTTTCTGGTCGCCAGCCATTTCTATCAGACGCTTTTTCTGAAACATCAGTTCCAGTTGTATCTGAGGGATAATATTATCCAGAATGCAGTTACAAATCTTCTCGTTGCTGCAATTCCCGAAGAGATATTCTTCAGAGGCTATATGCAGGGGCAATTACGTCGTGTCTATGGCTTCAGGTCAGTAATAAGACCGGTAAGTCTTGCCAACCTTATAACATCGGTTCTCTTTGCCCTCGGACATTTTTTTATCAATCCCCGTCCTGACAGACTCGCTGTGTTCTTTCCCTCTCTTCTCTTCGGCATTCTGAGAGAGAGAAGAGGGAATATATATCCGTCAGTCTTTCTGCACTGGATTTCCAATGTTATAATGTATATCCTTCTGGGTATGTACAGATGATCAACCGCAGAGAAGCACTGTACAGTATGCACAGAATGCCCTGCCCGAACCTGCCTCTCCGGTCTTCTCGGGTGTTGTTGCCTTTATTCCGACATCTGATTCGGCAATATTGAGAACAGTTGCTATATTCTTTTTCATTTCGTTTACGTGCTTCCCGATTTTAGGGCTTTGGAGGATTACGGTTGAATCAATATTGACTACTCTGAATCCCTTTTCTGAAATAAGAGAATATGTCTTTTCGAGAATCTTCAGGCTGCTGATACCTCTGTATCTGTCATCTGAATTCGGGAAATAATATCCTATATCTCTGAGTCCGCAGGCACCAAGCAGGGCATCGCATATTGCGTGGATGAGGACGTCTCCGTCTGAATGTGCAACTGCTGATCTGGTCTCATCGATACAGACTCCTCCCAGAAAGAGTCTGCCTCCTCTTTTTATACGGTGTATGTCATATCCGAAGCCTGTTCTGAACGATTTGTTATCACGGAGCATATACATGTCTTCCCTGTAGGTAATTTTTATGTTTCTTCTATCTCCCTCGGTAATAACCGGGGATATGCCGATATGTTCAAGAAGAGATGCATCATCAGTTGGTACAAAGCTGTTCTTCTGTTCAGACCATTTGCTGTAGGCATAAAAAATGAGTTTCTTGTTGAAGACCTGAGGTGTCTGCACATAGTATATCTCGTCTCTCGGAACTGTTTTCAGGATTCTGCCCTTTTTTACCTGTTTTATTGTATCGGTAAGCGGAAGAGCCGGTATAGCCGAGCCATATTTTAGAGCTGTCCTGATTCCCCGTTTTATAAGTTCGGGTGAGATGTTGGGTCTTGCGGCATCGTGGATCATAACGAGTTCCGAATCACTCTCTTTCAGGAAACAAAGGGCATTATTTACACTGAATACCCGTTCTTCTCCTCCCTTTACAAATGAGATTTTGGGATAGAGCGGATGTCCGGCCAGAGTTTTTTTCAGTTTCCTGAGTGCAGACGGATGATATGTAATTACGATATTTGCCGGTTTTGCTGTCTGAGAGATAATATCGAGTTCGTTCTCTATAAAACTCTTCCCGTTTATTCTGAGCAGTCCCTTGTTTCTTCCTCCGAGCCTCTTACCCCTTCCGGCAGAGAGGATAATCAGGTCATACGATACTTTATGCATTAAATATTGATTTTATTTCCTGAACGATTGATTCTTCGTTTGTATTCTTTACGATTGAAAGCTCGTTTATCAGAAGACTCCTGGCTGTGTCGAGCATCTTTCTCTCACCAAACGACAGGTCTTTCTGGCTCTTGAGCCTTGAGAGGTCCCTTATTACCTCTGCAACCTCGAAGACAGAGCCTGTCTTGATCTTATCCATATATTCCCTGTATCTCCTGTTCCATGTTTTTTTGGAAGTGGGCGATACATCCTTGGATTTGAGTATAGTGTATATATCCTTAAGTTTTTCCTTGCTTATAATTTTTCTGAGACCTTCTTCCTGTGCCTTCTTGGTCGGAATCAGTATTTTACTCTCTGTCTTCAGAATCTTCATAACATAGAACGTCTCTTTATTCCCGTTGATTTCTCTTGTTTCTATTGAAACGATTTCGCCTACCCCCTGAGCCGGATAAACGGCCTTTTCGCCTACCTTGAAATTGATATTCATCTCTGACCTCCTTTGTAGTTAAACTACGGAGCGGTCTGATTATATACATTATTTTTTACAAAAATCAATAAAAAATGATACTTAATATCCGAATTTTAAAGGCCTAAGAGTGCCGCCCCGTATGCCGCTGTCAGCTGGGGATTCTTTGATACAAGCGTTTCCGTCCCGAGTTCCTTCCCCAGAAGCTCTCTGATTGCCGGATTTAGAGAGACTCCTCCGGACATAATGAGTGGAGGATTGAAACCGATACTTTTTATCATCGATTTTATCCTTCTGACGAGAGCGAGGTGAAGGCCTCTCAGGATTTCATCTGTGTTGACTCCCTGTGAAAGCAGAGATATTATCTCGGATTCTGCAAAGACCGTGCAGGTAGAGGATATGTTCTGCGCCTTACTTATCCTGTTTGCAATACCGCCTATCTCGGAGATGTGAATACCGAATCTGCCGGCCATATTTTCGAGAAATCTTCCTGTGCCGGCTGAACATTTGTCGTTCATCACAAAATCAATAAGTTCTCCGTCAGGACCGCATTTGATTACCTTGGAGTCCTGTCCTCCGATGTCTACGATAGTAGAGGCCGTTCTGAATTCTTCATATATTCCTTTGAGATGACAGGTAATTTCAGTGTATCTGTTTGTCGCCTCCCTGACCATTTCCTTTCCGTATCCGGTAGATATTATATTGTATCCCTCTTTTGTGTAGAAAGAAATTTCCTGAAAAAGGTTATCGATCTGGTCCGCAATTTTAATTCCGGTCGGTACAACCTTTGAGAATAGAATTTCCTTTTTGCGGTTTAATACCACCGCCTTGAATGTGGTAGAACCGATATCGATACCTATTGAGCCGTTCTTTTCCATTTTCTCTCCTTTATCTCTTCGATAAAAGCTTCCAGTCTCATATTTGCCTGATTAAAGTTGAAATCCCTCGAATCTGCCTGATCTGCCTCTATCAGAAATGCGGGGATATTAAGGTCTGATGCTACCCGGTTTCGCTGGTCAATCTGACCGAGTGAATAGGGTTTGCAGGAGCGGTTCGAATGAAGAATAATACCGTCAATGTCGAGCTCTCTGATAAGTTTCTTGAATGTCTCGAGCTTGGAGAATGTGCTCCTGTTCAGAAGTACCTGCAAATAAATATCGGCAATCGAATCAATTGGCCTTGACTCATCCATAAGAGGGGCAAGTTCTCCCCATGCATAACTGAAGGTAGCCGCGATAATGTTTGTGTTCTTTCCGGCAAGAGAGGTTGAAATCTCTCTCAGCATAAACCATATCGGGAGGTTGTCCCAGAGAAGCCTTATTTCCTCGTTCTGAATTGCGCCGATGTTATTTCTTGTTCTGTATTCGAGCTCGGCAAGAAGCTGTCTGTAGTACTGAACTGTGGACTTTTCTCCCCGGAGATTTACTATCGGTCCCATATGGATAAATGTGTCAAATGCAGTAATCGGAGAGGGTTTGTGTCTGGCTGTCATAAGGATTTTAAGCCATAGGGAGACCGCCTCTTTTGAGTAATGCATGACCTCGGAGAGCTTTTTTTCGCTCAGGTTCTTTCCCGCAATCCTTTCCATAACCTCTATGGCTCCGGAGAGCTGTTTTTTTACATATTCTCTCTGGTGATTTCTGACCGAATCATAGACAAACGGGGCATCGATAACAATTATGGGAATTTTGTATATATCTGCTATTACGCGGTACCAGTACAATACAGTCTGACAGATGTTGTTGCAGGTAAGAATCAGGTCCGGTCTGGGAATTCTGGCGATGGGATCTCTGTTTTTCAGGACGCCGCCGAAGTTGATTTTCACGTAACTGCAGATATCCTGAGAATATGAGAAATCCTCACTGTCTTCGATGAGTTCTGTCGAGAGCTTCCTTGCCCCGCACAATGCGGCGTGGTTTTCAGGGTAAAAGAGATGATAGTCAAGTGCGAGCAGATGTTCGACCGGACCGCCGGATGTGACCCAAGCTACCTTTTTGGTGGTATATGCGCCCCTTAAGTAGTGCTGGCTCATTAGTCTCTTCATCTCGGATGAGGAATAGACCGGAGGCCCGAACAATTTGTCCTTTTTTGTCTTTTGCCTCTTTTTGAGTTTGCGTTTTTCGAGCAAACTGTTTATTCTCAGAAATGTCTTGCCTATCAGTTCCGAATTTATCAGATATTTGAGTTTTTTAATTATCATAAACCTTCTATGAATGACTGAATTCTGTTGATATTCTGCTTCGAAACTTTCCCCGTCATTTCGTATTCAATAAGAAATGTTTTTGTACCTTCTGACAGGAGATATTTCTTTAATTGTGGATAATCGAAAAATTCCGGTTCGCAGAATTTCATTATATAGAATATCCCGCCGGTTGCACCGGTTCTCTTTATCTTCTCTCTTATCCAGTATGCTCTTTTCTCGATCGGTGAGCCTTTTTCTGCATCGGGCATAGTATAGAGCATCATCTCTGATTGTCTCCTGAATGGTTCGTCTGAAAACCCTGAAAAATCGATTATTCTCCTGCCTGAAACCGCAAGGTCATCGAATACAACTGATGCATTATGACTGTTAATAATTTCAAATATTTCAGGTGGCTCGGCCGAAATCCCTGAAATAAAAATCCTTTTTCCTGTTTTTCTTTTAGAGTCAGTTTTTGAGGCGAGAAGTTCTTTCAGAATTTTAATAAAATCATCAGGCGGAAGATATGTTTTCGATGTAATGATACGGTAAAAGTCGGTATCACTTACGGGGAGAAATTCCCTCTTTTCAAATACCTCTTTGAGGAGATTGTTAATCTCGATATCCTTACCGAGTTCTAAGGTCAGTCTTTTGATATCAAGTTTACTGCCGCATACATTTTCAAGTATACCTGCGATTCTCTTCAGCTCATCAATGCAGAAGGATATACCGGTCTCATCGCTCCTTTTGGGCAGATAAAAGTTGATGACAGGTTGTGAAGGTCTGATGAAGTCCACGAGCAGAGAACCTATCTGCTGGAAGGTATCACATATATGCGGAATAAAAATAAGGTCATATTGGTTCTGAAATCTCTCTTCCTTTATAAAAGATAATAAAATTCTGCCGAGTGAGCATGTGTAGCTCTGAATATGTGCGTCAGCCAGCGATAAATCGACATCAGGGGCGTTTAGTATTTCAACAGGATGAATGTCAAATGCTCTTAGCAGTGCAGAGGGATAATAGATAGGAAAGACAAGGGAAATCTTTTTATTATTATTCCTTAATTTCCGGATAATCTCCTGTCTTGAGGGTATTTGCATAACTGAGTGGTTTATACCATATATTTTATCAGGTATGCAACTAATCATTTGAGTCGTTTTCAAAATATTTGACAACTTATAAGTTATGATTTAAGAGAATAAGAGGAAATGTGAGGTATGGTAATGATAAGGTTTATCGGTATGTTATTCATTCTGCTTTTCTCTCTTCTTCCTCTTGGTGCACAGGAACTGAAACAGTCTCTCTGCTTTGAGAATCTTTTCGGACCATATATTATTACGTTTGAAAAGAAGGCTGACTTCGCGGGAGATGTTGTAATAATAGGTTTTCAGTATCCCGGCGATGAGGCTGAAAACTCGGGAGGTATTGTAATATTCTCCAGAACAGAGAGACTATGGATGCCGGCATACGGTGTTATATTCAGCAAATATGTACCCAAGGATATCAAGGTCGATGGCAGGTTAATAACCGTTTCTCTTGAACAGTATACCACGATGCCTGTCAAAAAGACTATAAAGATGGAATACGGAAAGGATTTTGACTTTCTGAAAAATGGCAAAACTCCGTTTGGTGAACTGAAACCTGAGGCATCTTCGCTTTTGAAGAAAGAAGGCATAAAGGCCCAGAATGTAATTGATTTCAACTTTGATACCGCATGGGCAGAGGGGGCCGACGGTACAGGGATTGATGAAAGCGTTGTGATAAAGTTCAAAAAAGCCGTAAATATTGGTATGGTAGGTGTTATACCGGGGCTTTTCGGAATACCAAATTACAAGGACAACAACCGCGTCCACAGAGGAAAAATAAAAATGCAGATAGAACCCCCCAAGGGAGAGGAGGATAATTCCCTTCTGTTTTCAATATCCGAGGAAGAGGTGGACATGTCGTTTCCAAACAGGCCTGTCTGCAGCTTCTTTGATGTCAGGCAGACACAGGTAAAGGAACTCAAGATTCAGATAACATCCGTATATCTGGGCGACAAGAATGATGATGCCTATATAAGTGAGATATTTATTTTTGACTTTATCGACCCTGAAAAGTATAAACAGGATACCGGCAAGGGTAAAGAGGGCACGCCTAATGAGGAAGATAAGAAAGGTGAGAAGTAAAGCAGAATTATAGAAACCGACGTTACTCCGTTAGTGAAGGGATTAATATAAATGAGCATAATTTCAGACAGAACGAATTTTAATAAAATGAGTAAATATTTTCTGATTTCAGCTGTACTGGTGGTTCCCGTCATTCTTCTGCTTGCAGGATGCGGATATAAGGATGAGATTGAACACCTGAAATCCGAGATAGGGCAGATTAAGGGCGAACTTCAGAAGACAGAGGAATCTATAGCAATATTCTCTAAAGACCTCGCACTCGTAAAGAATGACCTCGAGGTACAGGCAAAGGAGATAGAGCGTCTCGGGCAGAAACTCTCGAACGAAAAACAGCAGAATATCCAGAGTAAGGCAAAACCGAAAAAGAAGAAAAGAAAATAGCTCTTGGCCACAGATACTGGGCTGTATCATAGCCGATACTAAGAAAATTGCGAAGGTATAAAAGACTGACGATTTAGCAGATAAAAATTATTATTGTCTTCGGAGATTAAAGGATTCGGAAATATAAGAATACAGAATTCTTGTACGGTTTATTGTACGTTAAATACATTAATTCTGTGTTTTTTCTGGCAGATATGGTTGTGAAGGTTTGGGCAGATTTAATCTGCTTTTCTTCTGAGAGTTGCCTTTCTTGCACGGGTCTTTTTGTATGCCTTGAGTCTGTTGCATTTTTTTCTGTTTCTGTGCTTGTAGCTTCTCTTCATAGTATTTCCTCCGTTACAAAGGCTGTGGTATTACAGCAAATTTATGGATTTTGCAACAGGGAAGTATAAAAATTATTGATATTTATGACACATTAATATAGACTTCCTAAGGTCAGGAGGAGATTATGAAGAGAAGCGGTATTTTGATTTTTCTTATTATTTTGGTTTTAATCTTGAACGTCGAATCTTTTGCAAAGGAGACAAAGAAGATAAGACCTGCACCGGGAAAGGAAGAGAAGAAGAATGAGAATAAGAAGAGTGTAAAACCTGCAGGAGTTCAGACAGAGGAAATCAAATTTGAGGATGTCAGTAAAATTCTGACAGAAATGACGAATAATTATCTGAATCAGTACAGGGAGATACTAAAAGAGGAGATAAAGCCAAAGGGTGAGTTTGAGACGGATGAGGCGTACAAGAAGAGAATGGAGGGTGCTTCGCATGACCTGAATGTAAAGAAGATACAGCTTATGGAGACTATTTATAAAAGGAAAAAATATTATAGTGTCAAGAATGTACCTGTAGTACTGCCCCAGTATAATCCCGAGGAACAGTATTTCGATATAAAGTTGATGACACTGCCTTTACTGGATAATGTCATTTATCAGCCCCCCGAGGAGCAGACCAATCTGAGATTTGTCCCTTCCGAAAACGGGGTAGACCTGTATCTTAAGCTCAAGATTCCTCCCGAAAAGGGTAAGAATCTGAGGGAAAAAGATAAGTTTATTATGGGAGATTTTCTTTTTACATCATATCTGAGTCTTAAAAGTCAGGAAGACCTGAATGTATACTGTGTCGTGGCATTTAGTGAAATCGAGATTTATATCAGGGAGAAGGAGTCTGTATCATCAGTCTACAAACAGTCTCTGAGGATAAATACACCGACTTTCCCGAAGAGGGACTGAGAAGGAGCGGATATGAAAAAGGTTACTTTGGTTTGTCTTGTTTTATTTGTATCTTTGCCTCTGTTTGCTCAGGCGCAGATTAAACTGCCCAAGGAAGGTCACACAGCAAATCTCTCGGCAGGGATGGTCATTAATCCCTGGTCCAATCTCGACTTTATCGGCTGGCAGTTCGGAGGTGCATATCATTATCAGGCGTCTGATTTTGCATTGATAGGGCCGTCTCTCTACTACAATCATCATAACGGGTCAGTTAAGCTCAAGGATATGCCTATGGCGGCACTCCCTTCTGATTATAAAACAGAATTATCACTTAATGCGGTCAGAATTGGTATGCAGTTTTTGATCAATCCGGCATCCAGAATGTCGAAGATGAAGTATATGTGGCCGTATTTCTCAGGAGACATTGGTCTCGCAATCCAGAATGTCTCGGATGTAAAGACAGATTCTACCCATATTACATCTGTCTCTGACTGGTCGGGGGATCTTTATATTAAGCCCGGTGCCGGTATCCTTATATATCCCCGTTCAAAGGTCACAGTTTACGGTGAACTTTCCTATCTGTTTATTCCTACCTATAAATTTATGTATAAGGAGTTCAATCTGTTTGGTCAGCCGACAAACAAGCCGGTTGATTTCAATACGGACGGGTTTATTGCCGAAGTCGGTGTTTTTGTAAACTTTTAGGAGTATGATTATGAAGAAGTATTCATTGCTACTTTTGTTGATTTCACTGACGATACTTTCCTGTGGCATTTTCGGAAGCGAACCGGAGACAAGCAGGACCTTCGGGAATGCTACGAAAGTTGTGGTTATAGTTCCGGATGTGAAGTGTTCGCAGGTGGATGTAAATACCGAGCCTTTCAAGTTCGGGACTCAGGTAGACGGAAAAGTAGAGATAGGGATATCCGGTTCCAAGAGGGTAGTTGCTGCAATATTCAAAACAAAACCACAGGAACAGACGGGCAGACTTATAAATAACAATGATATCGTATGGATGTGGACTTCCGGTATGCGCTCTGACGGAAGGGCTCTTGAGGGGAGAATAAATCTGGTCGACGGAGTCAGGACGAACGAGAATGGCGAACCTGTTGACCTCACTTCCTGTAAGGTTCACAGGGACAGAGGAGATAAGGATGCCGATAATTACTGTGTCAGTCTCGACTATAAACAGTTATACTGGTTTGCAGTATGGGGTTATAATGAGGACAGGGAGATATCCTACTGGACAGATGTTCCTATGCCTTTTTTTGTAAAGTGTCCTGCGGGTAAAACAGATTGTCCGAAGGCTGATAATTATAACGATTGCAGATAAAAAATTTGAATTTTCCGGTTTATAACCCGGGATTTATCAGGACTCTTTTCTGAAAGTAGCATTTTGTTAAGCCGGAATAATTATTCTTGCGAACTCCTGTCTGAATTTCGGAAGTATTGCTACATTTCCGTATATGAAGATTAAATAAGAATAAAATCCGGCAGGTGGCTGAATGAGAAACCTGCCCGAAAAATTATCAATAAACCCTATACCTGCAAGAATTCAGCAGGGCATAGAAATAATTGTTATAGTTTGAGGACTGATCTATTTTAAGACCTTATCGAGCGCCATTTCAATCTTCTTTGCCGGCACCAGTCCGGTAATCTGGTCGACAATCTTCCCGTCCTTGAAAAGAAGAAGTGTGGGGATCGACATTATTCTGAACTTTGAGGCAGTATTCGGACTTTCGTCAACATTTACTTTGGCGAATGTCACCTTCCCTGCATATTTGCCCGCTACCTGCTCGAAAACAGGGGCCAGAGCCTTACAGGGCATACACCATTCCGCCCAGAAGTCTACAATTGTAATCCCCTTTTGTGTTGCTGATTCAAAGTCTGAATCATTAAGATGTCTGATATTTTCTGCCATTGTCCCTCTTCCTCCTTTAATGGCAAAGCATTAATCCAGCGGTGCCACCCGCAATACTATTTTAAGATGTATTTTGAGTTTGACATTCCCGCCGGGTTTTCTGGGATATTTATCCGAATCTATATAGAGAAGGATTCCTTCCCTGAGAATCTTCTTCTTGGGGTCACAGAACATTATCTTTGGTGTAAATTCGAGTTGTTTGAGGTGTTCTGACGGGGCATCTCTGCCTCCGGGCACCATATTACACTGTTCGGCTGCTTCTGAGTCGAAATCAGGTTCGCATTCGTAGTTGCCGTTTTTATCGAATACATATTCGGATGTGGTGTCAGGAGTCTCTGTCTCTACATTGCAGGGTAGTGTAGTTTGACCTTCTACTTCCGGACTGATTTTAGGGAGCGTGCTTAAAAGTATTGTTTCGCTCTCCTCTGCCGTTGAAGTAAGTCCATCTCCCTTTTTGGCAATCCCCAGAACAGATGGCCTTATCTCCTGAGTAAAACCGTTTTCATCGACTATAAACGAAAGCGATTCAATCCTGACATTGTAGATTTTGTTTGCATATTGCTTTATTTCTTCTCTGTCAGAAATGGATGCAGACAAATTTGCGGGTAAGGGGACAACAATATCATCCCTCTTGATGCCCGGAGGCAAAGGGTCCGGAAGATTGTCGAGACCGGCAGCCTTGAGGGCAGCAGAAATATCGAATTCAACAGGTATGTCGAACTCAACAGGGACCTCTGCCGTAACTCTTTCGAATATTCCGCAGGATGTAAAAACAATAAAAACGATACCGAAAACCAGTAATGATAAAATTTTGTTAATCATAGATATTTTTATAATATGAAAATTGCAAGTATTCAACCAAAAACTTTCTTAATAATATCTTCTGCAAGTACATACGGATTTGTCTCTCTTCTCTCAAGCCTTTTGAGAATCTCTTCTTTGCCTCCTGTCCCGGTTTCGATAATATTGTCGATCCTTCTTCCGATATTGATTTTCAGAATGTCGAGGAGTTCAATATAATCACGGCGGGCATTTAGGAAATTGTCTTTTCCTGAGGATATCAGATAGGTCCTGTGGTTTTCAATCTCTTTGATGAGATTCTCGGTTCCTTCTCCTGAAATGCCTTTTGTAGTGACAATGGGAGGAATCCGGATTCCTTCCTTATTCCCCTTCAGTTCGAGCATCAGTCTCAAATCCCTTATTGTCTTTTCGACACCGTCCTTGTCTGCCTTATTGACAACGAAAATATCCGCTATTTCCAGTATTCCGGCCTTGATTGCCTGAATATCGTCTCCCAGCCCCGGGACTGTCACAACAATTGTTGTGTGGGCAAGTTTTATTATGTCGACCTCATCCTGTCCGACTCCTACCGTCTCTATGATTATGACATCATTTCCCATAGCCTCCATAACCCTGACTATGGACGAGGTTGAAGCGGAGAGTCCGCCGAGATTTCCCCTTGTTGCGACAGACCGCATAAATACTCCGGGGTCATTTGAGTGCTCCTGCATTCTGATTCTGTCGCCGAGTATGGCACCGCCCGAAAAGGGACTTGACGGGTCTATGGCAACTATGCCGACCTTTTTGTTCTGATTCCTGAAAGCCTTTATGAGATTGTTGATAAGGGTGCTTTTACCTGCACCGGGATTTCCCGTAATTCCTATTATATGTGAGCTGCCCGAAAAGGTGTGCAGTTCCTTGAGAATGCCATAAGCCAACTCGTCTCCGTCATCAATATTCCTTATCAGCCTTGCAGCCGTTCTGATATCTCCGCTCCTAATCTTTTGAATTATCTCTGATGTTGTCATAATATGATGTCCCTCTGTAACGTAGGAGATTAGATATTATACACGCCTTCAATGCAAGTGAAAAGTTCGTCAAAAAAATCTTTTTCTGACTATCTCGATTATGAGCAGAAGCATTATCAGGGTGATAAATGGTTTGATGACCTTTTCGCCTTTTCTGAGGGCGAGTGATGAACCCAAAAGATTACCGGCTATACCGGAGGCGGCTGTGAGTATCGCCAGCGGGAAGAGAACCTTGTGACTCAGCAAAAAGACGACGAGCGAACCAAGATTACTTCCGAGGTTGCAGAGTCTGGCCGTTCCTGAGGCTACTATCAGTTCGATTCCCATAACGGTATTGAATGCTATTGTCATAAATGTCCCGGTCCCCGGACCAAAAATTCCGTCATAAAATCCGATCAGAGAGCCAATAAGGACTGCATAGATAACTCCAGTACTCTTTCTGAATTCTTTCTTAGTTGTCTTTTTGGGCAGAATAATGTCCTTT
Organism: Bdellovibrio sp.; assembly: GCA_020725805.1. GTDB lineage: Bacteria > Myxococcota > SpSt-1050 > SpSt-1050 > SpSt-1050 > SpSt-1050. Next base: position 30,943 of record DYEF01000009.1, on the reverse strand, counting down.
GTGAGAAAGAATATCAGTACAAGAGGAGTGATTATAAGGACTGCGAGGTGGATGACCTGTCCGGACAGTATTGTGGCGACCTTCGAACCGGCGGCGGAACCCAGAACAGAGGAGATTGTGGCGACTGCGGCAACAGGGATATTTACGGCATTGTGCCTCAGATATCTGACTGAGGCAAAGAGAGTACCGAAAAATCCGGAAAATTTATTTGTCCCCAGTGCAATATGCGGCGGAATCCCGAAGGCAAAATATGCGGGAAGTGTAATTATTCCACCCCCTCCGGCAATCGAATCAACAAATCCGCCAAAGAATATCAGCAGCATCAGGAGTAAAAAATTGATTGAGAGAAAATCTAAATCCATATTATTCAGTACTCTTTATTACCTCGATAAATTCTTCGTACCGGGATGCGGCCCTGTCAAAATCTCCTCTGTTATTTTCGGATTCAAGTATATATTCCTTGATAAAAGCGGCAGAAAGCAGGGAGATAATCCCGAGTCCGGTCTCCTGACTGAGGGTCTGAATATTTTTGTCTGCATCGGCACCATACGGCGGATTGATATCATTGATTGCATAGTGATTCGCCCCCTTTAATCTGACAAATATTTTCGGATTGGTTTCAATTGATTCGAAACTCTTTTCGGCATATTCATACTTTATTGCGCCGTCATTATCACCGGCAATCAGAAGGACAGGTATCCTTTCGTTATTTATTTTATAGTAGGTCTCGCCAAAAGGTGATTTGAGACTGATTCCGTAGAATATCCCTCCCGAAAGTTCCTGCGGTCTTGAGTAGTTATCGGAACAGAAAGGCCATTTACATTCATTCCCTATCATAAACAGACCGCAACCTGCACCATAGGAATGCCCGAGCAGAATGAATTTGTCATCTCTGAGTCTATCGTAAAGAAACGAATTTTCAGTATAGGAGAGTTCCCTGATTTTACGAAATATCTCATTGGTTGTGTTCTGCTCGGCGTATAAATGCTTGCCGGAAAAACTATCCTTGTAGTGGTCAAAGACCGCCACAACAAAACCGTAGCTGCAGATTTTATTAGAGATGATTCTGTAATTCTCCTTCGGGAGGTCCGAACCCTGAAGTACCAGAACAGCATAATACTTTCCGTTTGCTAAATCCGGTATAAAAATATCGGTATTGTCATTATTCTCTGAAAGCTGAATATTATACATTTTGCATACATATTCGGTAAAACCTCCGGCATCGGCGTAATGCTCCGTATCGCCTGATTCGTAGATATCTGTTACATTTGTATCGCCTGCCGTTATATCAGAATTAACGTTTGCGTTTACCGGCAGGTCTCTTGCCTGACATGAAATAAGTATTACCGGAAGAATTATGAATATCTTCATAGAAAATAACATATATTGTCTTTTTTCTTTTATCCAGAAGATTAATCAGCATTTTGACATAAGGGAGGGTTCATAGTATTGTCTGGTATGTGACTGTGATGCTATTTATCATAAATATTATCGGAATTGCATCTGCCGTGCCTCAGATACCGGTATTTGCGGATATCACAATGGAGGCAATTCCCGGTGAAAGGCCATACGGTTCTTTTTTGTCAATCAGGGATTATGACCAAGACTTTCTGGAGGATATACTCATCGACAACAGGCTATATAGAAACATCAGTTATTACGGGTTCTTTTTTTATGAAGTGACAGAGGAAGCCGGTCTCGGGGATGCAAAGGGACACGGTACCTTTTTAGACCTGAATGATGACGGCTGCTACGATATCCTGTTCTACGGACAGAAATATGAAATTCAGATTTACAGAAACAACTGTAATGGCACTTTCAGAAAAGTGGAGAATTTCGCAGGACTCGAGAATTGCAGGCATACGGAGGCGATAGGATATATTCCTCACAGGGATTACAGATACGGACTGATTTACTGTGCTACTTATGAATATGAAGGGGAGTATTTCAAAGATTATCTATATGCCTCAGGCGGCGACTTCTCGTTTTATGATGTATCATATCTTCTCCGTTCTGATCTGGTGCAGGAGAAGATGCCGTCCAGATGTTCTGTGGCCGGAGATCTCAATAATGACAGTCTGATTGATTTATATGTATGTAATTACCGGCTTTATCCCAATCTCCTTCTTTTGCAGGATAAATCCGGCGTTTTCATAAATGAGGCATTTACTCTTAATGCGGCATCCTTTTCTGCCTCAGAAGACAGGTTTTCCGGTTCTCATACAATCAGTGCTTCGTTTGCGGATTTAAATAATGACGGACTGACGGATATTGTACTTTCCAACCTCGCACATAATGACTATGAAAGGGGAGATTACAATAAGAAATCGGAGTTGCTCCTGTATAACAGGGACCGGAAAATTTATCAGGATAAGAGAGTAGAATCGGGTATCAGAGCAGATAATGTCGGAACAGTAATAAACGGAGTTTACAGGAACGAATTATTCAGCAGTTCTGCGATAGCCGACTTCAACAACGATTCCGTGCAGGATATATTTTTTACTCAGGTCTATGAAAACAGCTATTCATATTCGAAATTTTTTACCGGCATAAGCAGTTCCCCGTACTACGGAGAGACCACTTTTTTGTCTGGTATTCTTGTCTATGATTCTCTGGGGGCAGTTTATGCAGACCTCAACAGGGATGGTTGTCCTGATATTATTACGGCAGGGAGGCACAGGGGCGAGAAGAACAGGAGTATCCATATATTTGAAAATCTGTGCAGCTATCCGGGTGACTTTATTCAATTCAGGCTGAGCGGTAAAAGTTCCGGTTCGGTTCCGGTCGGTTCCAGAGTGCGGATATTTTTGAAAAACAGGGAAGGCGCTCAGGTATTGACAAGAGAGGTAGAGTCTGCCGGATTGGGTTTTGGTCAGCAGAATACCGGTATACTGCATTTCGGACTGGGTACTGATTATGAGATTGAACATATTGAAGTGGAATGGGTATCGGGAATATTTCAGATTCTATATGGCTATGAAATCAATTCACTCAATTATGTCTCTGAGCCTGATAACCCCTTTGATTGCAAAGCAGAGCTGATTGAATATGATGAGAAGAATTATTATTTCTCAGGTGAATGCAGGGCTAAAGACGGATATTATGCTTTTTACGGCAATTCCTGTGAAAAGATTAGGAGGGAAATAGACGACGTTCTTTTAGATAAGTCACTATTCAGGAAGGAAGAGTTCTGTAAGGACTATATACTGATACTGAATGAGAGCGGATTTGGAAGGAAGATATTTTTCTGATGAAATTTCTGAAACTGAAGTTGCTTGAAAAATGGCTCCCCGGGCAGGACTCGAACCTGCAACCTTGCGGTTAACAGCCGCTTGCTCCACCATTGAGCTACCGAGGAGCAACAGGAGGGAGTATATAAGTCAAAGAATCATCGGAGTCAAGTATTTTTTATGTGCAAATAAAAGTCTCTTTACAAGTTGTTATTTATAATGTAGAAAAATCCGCCTCTGGAGGTTTGGCTATGAAGAGTCTGATTTTGGTTGCTGTATCGATAATGTTTTTTGCTAATCTTGTATATGCTCAGGAAGGAAGTGAGAAGGAAGAGATAAGACTTGAGGAGAAGAAAGAGGGCGAGAAGAAGGTTCAGGGCAAAGACAAGAAGGTCTCCGTATTCGAAATTGTAAATAAACTGCTTGTGGTGGAAGTAAAGACTGAGGGGAAGAAGTTTACAAAGGAGCAGAAGGCCGAGACGTCGGGTAAGATCGAAAGCAATATCAAGGATTGTGTTGCAAAGGTTCTGATGGCTAAGGAAGAATATCAGAAGAAGGATAAGAAACTCTTTGATTCGGATTCGGTTGTAAGGATTAAGGTGACAGGTGGGACGTTCGAGAGTATCAAGATTCAGAAATCAAAGACAAAGAGTCCTTTTATGAAGGAGTGCATCAGCTCGCTCAGAGAATTTGAGACAGGCTATAATGTAAATACTGAACTGACAGTCAAGGTAAAGACCAGAATAAAGTAGAGGAGTAATATCAGATGAAGAAAGTGTTATTGTTTCTGATAATTATATTTGCTTTCGGATATTCCTGTTCAGATGAGTCCGGCAACGGCAGTGGTATTTCCGATTCAGCTGTTTCAGATTTATCCGCAGGACGTGATCACTATTCGTCTGATATCTCTTCTGATACAGGTGATATAAAGGACGAGGAGAGCGATTCCGGAATCGCTGGCGATATAACTCTTTCAGACAGCGAAGCGGATACAGGACAGACCGATATAGCAGATGTCTCCTATGAGGATATTACGGAATCTGATGTAACGGATACGGAGGATATCATTTTCACGGATGTGCCGGAGGATACGGTTTCAGATATATCGCCGTCGGATATTATATCTGATGAGATTGCTGCCGATATCTCCACAGATACTTATGATGCGGGATATGAGGATACTGTTTTATCGGATGCAGGACCACTGGATTTCGGTACAAAGAGAGGACTCCTCTTTTCTGCACGTGAAAAGTTCAAAACCAAGCCGTCGATTTTCTATGCGGACCCGGAGGGAGGCGTCCCCCAGAAAATCTCCCCTGACCTCTCGGATGAATTTACAAGACCTTTCTGGGCACCGGACGGAAACTCGTTTTATTTCGAATCATCCGGAAAGATATATAAAACACCTTTTGGGAAATTTGAGCCCGAAGAGGTCTGCAGCGGGATGGATTTTGCAGTTTCTCCCGATGAAAAACTGATAGCCCTCAATAAATATGTAAAGATTAATGATCTCGGGGAGTATGATTATGAACTCTTTATTTATAACCTTGAGACGAAGAAATACACCCAGATAACTACATTTATGGATGGTGAGATGGAGAACAGACCTTCATCTCCTTCCTTTTCTCCTGATTCAAAGAAGATATTATTCTCGATGCTGAATCCGGCAGGCTCCTACGATGTCTATTCGAGTGACCTGTTCATCTATGATATCGAGACTAAATTTCTCGTCAATATTACAAATGAAGCCAAAAAGATTCAGGCAAAGGTCGCAAACCGTTCCTCTGAATGGTCTGCCGACCAGAACAAACACGGATATCTGCATATCCTTTTCCCCGAGTCCGGATATTATCTCGTAGAAGGTCTGGCACAGCCGAAGAGGGTATCTGCGGAGACCCACAATGGCATCGACGGGGTAGCGTTTTCGCCGAATGCAAATGCAATGGCAATAGCATACGGTCCCGGCAAGGGGATAAAGATAATAGACCTTAAGGGAAATCTCCTTTATGATCTGCCGATTATAGACCTTGAATATATAGACAATCTGAGCTGGAAATAATCAGGTGCTGATACTTTCGTAATCACGGGCAGCAAAACAGTTTATATCAAGTTTCTTTTCATTGGCCGCAGATATTACATCCCTGACCATACGGTCAATAAATTCGTCATTGTGGGCGGGGTCGTGATGAAAGAGTATCAGGTTCTTCGAACAGGAGAGTTCCGCCAGCCTGAGTGCGTCCATATTTGACGAATGTCCCCACCCGAATCTGTTAGGGAGTTCATCCTGTGTAAACTGTGCATCCACAATAAGGAAGTCCGAATCTTTGCAGAACTCGGCAAAGAATTCGAGTGGTCTTGCATCCTTTGCGCCCGAATTAAGTTCACAGTCGGTCATAAATGTAATTATTCTTCCGTTTTTTTCAAATCTGAATGCCAGCGTATCCTGAGGATGATTTGTCTTTATATAATTTATTCTGGTATCTCCGATTTCCGTTCCGTCAGGGAATAACTCGAGAAATGAAAGCTGGTTCTGCATTGTGTCGAGTGTAACGGGAAAATAGGGAACCTTCATCTGATTAGAGATAATTTCTTTCAGTTTCTCCCTGTCTTTTTCTACTCCCATAACCTTAAAATTATTCCCGGAGATATAGGCGGGTACGAAGAAGGGGAGACCCTGAATGTGGTCCCAGTGAAAATGCGTAAAGAGCAGATATGAATCCTGTGCTACAGATTTGTTCTTCAACATGTCATTACCAAGTTCCCTTATTCCGGTACCTGCATCAATTATTATCTGTGTCCCGGAGTCCGGACGGATCTCGACACAGGTGGTATTCCCTCCGTAATATTCCCTCCCTTTACCGGGAGATGGTATAGAACCGCGTGTGCCCCAAAATGTTAATTTCAATTAATTACTCCTTTGCTTGAATATTTTCATATAGTTTCTTCCCAACCTTATACTTCACATCTGGAATATAAGATAGAAAAAGATTTTCTCCATGTTCTGTGCATTCTGGTCTTTGAGATGGAATGACGCAAATACCGCTTTGCCTGAGTTTGCCGAATCTTTATATGATACAATAACAGGTCTCATGCTCTTGTCATTATAAACATCTCCTTCTATGTGTATGACTGTATTTGACCCTGCTGAGTCCATTGTTGTCCAGCAGATCGAGGCAATACCTACCTGATTGATACCAAGAAGTGCAACCAGATTCTGGTCAATGACGTTACAGGTAAGAGGTGCGGTACACCCGGTCATTCCTCTTGCAGAACCACCGGACTGTGCGGCGCCGGAGGAATTGTCATCACCGTAAAAATCAACCGCATTGGGGAATACCTTTTCGAAATAATCATATGAATAGTCGGATGTCATAAATGAATTGCCTGCCGCAACCCAGTTTCGCAAATTGGTAATAGCTGTTGAATCAAGGTTTTCTATCGCACCGCAGTTAATAATAAGGATGTCATATTTGTTTAACTCATTGTAATTGCTCACGACCCTGTCATCATCCTGAGGATAGAGGGTATAGGGGAGTTTTAAATCATCCAGAATACTTTCCATTGCATCCCACTGTCCCTGCATAACGGCAATCTTGGCGTTGGATTTTACGCACTGGGCACCTATATCGGTAGTCTCTCTGTTTTTAACCACTACAGGCACATCGGTTGTAAACGAGCCTGCGGCAATATGAACGGTCTGATTCCCGACAGGTACACAGGAGAGCGTGAAATAACCGTCCGGGTCAGATATGGTACATTTTGAACCTACGCAGACCTCGGCGCCGCCAATCCAGATTTCCTGACCGGGAGAACAGACTCTGCCGGTAACATTTCCGCACTGGGTATTCGGGTCTGCTCCGTAGCCGTGCAGGACTACAGAATAGACCGGGTCGATGGCGTCAGTGCTGGCTATATCGAGTTTGCCTTTATCTTCTCCCTCCTCCATTGGTTTGTATCTGACTGTAACCGTCTTTTTCTCTCCCGCTGCATATTTGCCGGTGGGAACAGCTCCCTGAATCGAGAAGTCAGGTGAACTCTGTGCCGAGAGCTTGATGGATGTAACTTCGAGGTCTGCCGTACCGCAGTTAATGACCTCGATACTCTGGTCAGACTGGGCACCGATGTTTACGATACCGTATTCGACCTTTTTGGGGTTTACGCATACCTTGGGACCGGTTCCTCCTCCGGATACCGGTATTGTAGCTGCTGTTTTCGGCAGGAATCCGGAGAGTATTTCGACGAGAATTTTACCTGTCTCTGTCTTAATATCCCTCGGTTTGAAGGTCACATCGAATTTGGCGGTAGCATTTGGCATAAGTGTCTTCGGAATCGGGAAATTTCCAAGAGTAAATGCCGGGCTTGAGGTCGAATCGAATTTGAGTCCCGATATAAAGCAGTTCTGGTTTCCGGTATTCTTGAGTGTAACACTGACGACCTTCGATGTGCCAAGGGCAACGAGACCAAACTGAATCGGATTGGGAGTTGCCTCGATTATACAGGGCTGTGTCTTGACTCCCTCACCTTTCAGTACTACATCCTGATTCGGGTGAACCTTGTCGTTGCTCGTAATCCTCCATCTCGACTGTTCTGTCCCGATTACAGAAGGAGTATATGTGAAATAGACATTCAAAGACTGTCCGGGTTTTACAGTTGCTCCCGAACTGAAATCGGGTCTTGTCATCTTGAACGAATCAGGTCCCTGAATCTTCACAAACGAACTGATATTGCAGTCGAGCTCTCCCGTATTGGTCAGCATTACCACTTTTTCGGGACTGGTCTTCCCCTGTACAACTGAGCCCATGTCCAGTTCTACAGGGTCAACGACGAGGGTACAGCTCGGACCTTCCTTACCGTTTCCTCTGACAGTAATGTATCCGTTGGGCGATTGCGGGTCGTTTGTGTTGACTTCTATTCGGCCATTATCCTCTCCCACATCTTTCGGAGTATATTTGACCTTGAGCGTGTATTTACTGCCCGGATTAAGTTCGATTGGAAGTACCGGGGTTTCTGTCCATCCGAATTCATCCGAGGTTGTAGTTGAATATTCCATTTTGGAGATTACGAGTTTTTCGCTGCCGCAGGAGGTGATTTCAAATGTCATCTCTTTTGTCTGGCCTACAACGACCGACCCGAAATCGATGGAGTAGGGCGGCTGGGGGCAGATTCGCGGGGCGATACAGCCACCTTTGAGCATAATATAGACCTTCGGTTCATCGGGGTCTTCGCTGACTATCTCGAGCGCACCTTTATCGTTTCCGCCGTTTACAGGTTTGTAATAAATCTGAAAACTGTTCGTCTTGCCGCCCTCATATTCTCCGGCAATCTCTGAAGGTTCGTATATAAATTCGGCATAAGTTGGTGTCTCCATCTCCTCGATTTTGCAATCGGGTTTGTCGAACGGACACTGTATTATTCTCGAACTGATTATATTAAGCTTGTAATCTCCCTTGTTTGATACCGAGAATCCGTATTTTTTACTCTCCTGTCCGTATGTAATCTGACCGAAATCGATGGAAAGGACATCGGGTTTATCCGCGTTACATTTATTCTCATCAGTCAGGCAGACCTCGATATCTGCCAGAACCCCTTTTCCTTTCAGATTGATAGTGACTGACTTTTTTTCCTTATCGTTGGAGTTTATTATGAGATTTGCGGTGTCTGCCCCTTTGTTCTGGGGAGAATAGGTTACCTGCAGTGTTGTCTTCTTGTTGGGATTTATCTTGGAATCCTGAAGTTTGGCGGAGAATTCGGTGGAGCCGGTTATAACGGGATTTTCTATAATTAGTTCACTTTCACCGTTGTTGTATATCTCAAGTTCAATCATCTTCAATGAACCGACGAGGACCTCGCCGAAATCCAGTTCGTAGACATCGCCGTTCTTTTTTAGATTTCCACTTGGGTCTTTAATCTCGCTTTTTGGGAAAAGGGTAGTGAGTCCTGTATCATCACAGTTACATGCATAAACCATCAGTAGTGCCGAAATCAGTGAAAGAATCAAAAAATTTCTCATTTTATTCCTCCTTGCTTTTATTTTACCAGTAAAAAATATGTTACTATGATAATGAAAAGTCCTGCCGAAACCAGAATATAGATACCGTCAGTGCCAAGTATCTTTCTGAAATCGTCATATTTTTTCCTGTCGTTTTCGGTGAGGTCATTGTAGTTCAGATTGCCTAAAAGACCTGCAGCCGAATTATATCTGCCTTCGCTAATCAGTTCTTCGATTTCAGATATCCTGTCTTTTGAATCTCTGCCGGACATATTTCCTCCCGAATATCTGCTCATTATAAGGATTTGTCTTATGAATTGCAATAGTTTTTTGTTGCCAATGCAGAAATATAATAATATTCTCAGCGTGGTATGTTTTAGAAAGGTGTTTATGATCAGGAATTATTATAAAAAGAAAATTTTACAGGCTGTACAAGAGACATTCCCCGATATTTTATCAGATCTGTCAGGTATAGATATCCTGAAGCCCAGAAAGCCTGAATGGGGTGATATCTCAACCAATGCTCCTATGATTATTGCAAAGGTCTTAAAGAAGAGGCCTGACGAGACTGCTTCTCTTCTGATTAAAACACTAAATGATATTAATCATAGAACTTCGGGCGGCCATTTTGCCTCGAGGATTGAATTTGCGGCACCGGGTTTTATCAATATATTCTTCTCCAGAGAATTTATGTTCGGCATACTGAACAGTATTTTCGAGTCCGGATACAGGTTCGGATATTCGGATGAGAAGAAGGGTGAAGGATATCTTGTGGAATATGTAAGTGCAAATCCCACAGGGCCACTGCATATAGGTCACGGACGCGGTGCGGTTCTTGGTGATGTGATATGCAGGGTGCTGAAATGTTGCGGATATGATGTACTCAGGGAATTTTATGTAAATGATGCAGGTGCACAGGTGAAGAATCTGGTCCTCTCCGTAATCGAAAGGATAAAGGAGATTGAGGGGAAGGGTGAGGCGAATATCCCAGAGGACGGGTATAAGGGAGAATATGTAAGGGAGATTGCACAAAGGCTGATTCTTGAGACGAAGATCGGTTATGAGAGTGCACTTGAGAATCAGGCTGTTGTGAGAGAGTTTGCAGTTAATTATATGCTTGATAGAATCAAATCGACTCTTGGGACTCTTGGTGTTGAGTTCGACAACTTCTTTTCCGAGAGCATCCTTTTTGACAGGGGAATGGTCGAAAGGTGCATAAGGGAATTTGAGTCTGAGTCGAAGGTCTTCGAAAAGGACGGGGCTCTGTTTTTAAGGATGGAGAATAATGATGACGATAAGGACAGGGTTTTGAGAAAGTCGAACGGGTATTATACATACTTTGCGTCGGATATAGCATATCACAGGGATAAATTCGAACGGGAAAACGGGAGATTTCAGAAGATTATCGATATATGGGGTTCTGACCATCACGGATATATTCCGAGGATGAAAGGGGCTGTCAGACTGCTGGGATATAATCCCGAAAACTTTATCGTGATTCTTGTCCAGATGGTCAGGGTATTGAAAGACGGGAAACCTGTAAAGATGTCCAAAAGGGAGGGGGATTTTATCACACTCGATGAGATTATGCAGGATGTAGGCAGGGATGCGACGAGATATACATTTCTTATGAGAAAGGGAGATGCACAGCTGGACTTCGATATCGATATCCTCAAAAGTCAGTCTCTGAACAACCCGGTTTACTATGCACAGTACGGATATGCAAGAATATGTTCTATTCTAAGAAAGGCTGCTGAAGCCGGAATTGGTCTTCCGGCAGGGATTTCCAAAGAAGATTTTGACGGACTTGTTTTATCTGAAGAACTGGATATCATCAAGAAAATGGGTGAGTTTCCTGACCTCCTCGATAATATTTCAAAATCACTTGAACCTCATCTGCTTGTATATTATATTCAGGAACTGCAGGCTATGTTTCATCAGTATTACACAAAATATAAGAAGACCGAAAAGGTTCTCTCAGATGACCCGGTAAAGCTGAACGGCAGGCTTGCTCTGATTATAGCTCTCAAAACCGTTCTGAAAAATGCATTCGATCTGATGGGGGTAGATGCCCCTGAAAGAATGAGTATGAAAGGAGACGAAGATGAAGAATGAAAGTGTATTGATTGATAAAAAACAGGTTTTCCTTCTATTCTTTTCCTCTGTTGTCATTATGATACTCGTCTTTGGTGCAGGTGTCTTCTTCGGAAAGAAATTGTCCGGTGTGGCGGTCTCTTCAGAGAGAGCGGGTAATATCATAAAAAAGGCTGAGACCGAAGTAAAGATACCGGCGCCTGCTGCTGATGCCGATGTAACGGATGTCGGTGAACAGATAGCAAAATCCGATGAGAAGGCGGCTGTAAAAAAGAGCGAAGAGTCCGCAAAGAATACCGAGCAGAAAACGGAAACACCAAAGGTCTCTGAGGAGAAGAAGCCGGCTTTGGAAACTCTGGAACCGAAGGAGAAGAAGGAGGAGAAGAAGGCTGAAAAGACAAAGGTTGCTGCAAAGACCGATACCCCCATGGAGCAGAAAAAACAGGAGATTACTGATGCAAAATTTACTCTTCAGGTCGGGGCATTCCCTGACCGTTCACAGGCACTGAAGACAGCGGCCGAACTTGAAAAGAAGGGGTATGAGAGCTGGATTCAGAGGGCAAAGAGCAAAGAGAAGGATATTTTCAGGGTCCGCATCGGCAAATTTGCGACAAAGGCAGATGCAGAGAAATTCAAGCAGCAGTTCGACAAAAAGGAAAAATACAACTCTTTTATTACACCACTGGAGTAGGTATTTTGAACAAAAGAGTACTGATATTCGGAAGCGGACTTCTGGGGAAGGCATTCGCAAGATATCTGCCGGAAAATTTCGAGAGACATATTCTTACTCACTCTGAATGTGATATTATGAATATGGAGAAGGTCAGAAAGGCTGTCTCGGATTTCAGACCCGATATACTGGTTAATACTGCCGCTCTTTCTGATGTGGATTACTGTGAAAGCCACTCTCAGGAGGCTTTTATCGTAAATGCGGGTGGCGCAGGTTATCTTGCTTCGGCAGCGCGTGATACCGGAATCAGAATCGTTCATATTTCCACGGATTATGTCTTCGATGGCAGAAAGGATACACCGTATTCGGAAGATGAAGAGGCAAATCCCGTCAGCGTTTATGCCAGAAGCAAATATGAAGGCGAACAGCTTGTGAAATTTTCGGGTGCGGAATATCTCATTCTGAGGGTACAATGGCTTTTTGGAGAATTCCGTGAGACGTTTATCGACAAATCTGTCAGAAGACTTATGAATGGAGTGGCCGTTGATGCAGTCAGCGACCAGTTCGGTTCACCAACCTATGTCAAATATGTGGTATATGCTGCTGCGAGGCTTCTGGGAAAGGATTGCAGAGGGGTATTTCATATTGCATCTGAAGGAGTCTGTTCGAGGTACGAACAGATGATATTTATCTGCAGCCTGCTCGGTCTTGACAAGAATCTTGTGATGTCGAAAAAATGGGCAGAATTTCAGAATGTGGCAAAAAGACCTAATAGAGTCGAACTGTCGAAAGATAAACTTCTGAATGCGACGGGCTTTGCAATGCCGCACTGGAAAGAAGAGACCGAAGAATATATCAGATATAAATACGGGAGTGAAAAATGATTACAAAGACAGAAAAACCTTGGGGATATGAACTTCTGTGGGCAGAGACCGAACACTATGTCGGCAAGATTCTGCATATCAACAGGGGTGAAAAGCTCAGCCTTCAGTATCATAAGATTAAGGATGAGACGATTATGGTCGTATCCGGAGAGATGAGGTTCGAGGTTGAGGAGAAAGGAAAGATGGTAGTACTGATTCTCAGACCGTATGAACCTTATCATATAAAGCCTATGACGAAACACCGGATGGAGGCAGTTACCGATTGCGATGTATTTGAGGTTTCGACTCCGCACCTGAGCGATGTGGTAAGACTTGAAGATAAGTACGGCAGAGCCGATAAGAACAACTGAGCAATTAGTTAAGGTTTTTTGAAATATACATCTCTGCTATGGCATCGGTCCAGTAAGTCTGTAACCCTTTTATTCTCTCAGACCTGTAGATACGGACAAGGTTCTATATTCCGGGAATTCATTTATTGATTTTTAAAATTAGTGTGATATTTTTAATCCGGTTTTCCGGAGGAGATTAAATGGTAACACTTCACACACCAGTTAATGAAGAGGATATAAGAAAACTGAATGCCGGTGACGAGATTGAAATTACCGGTATAATTGTGACCGGCAGGGATGCGGCCCATAAATACCTTGTCGAAAATGATGATGAGGAACTGAAGAAGGTATTGAGCGGTACTTTTATCTATCATTGCGGCCCGATTGTTGTAAAGGAGAACGGAGAGTATGTATTCAAGGCCGCCGGCCCGACCACGAGTATAAGGGAGGAGCCGTATCAGGCAGAGGTAATCAGAAAATACGGCTTAAGGGGTGCAATCGGCAAGGGTGGTATGGGTAAGAAGACACTCGAAGGTCTGAAGACATACGGTGCAGTATATCTTCACGCAGTTGGCGGTGCCGCCGTATATATAGGAGACAGAATCAAAAAAGTGCTTAAAGTCTATAAACTGGAGGAATTCGGGATTCCGGAGGCACTGTGGGTATTGCAGGTCGAGAGATTCCCGGCTGTAGTCACGATGGACTCAAAGGGAAAAAGCCTGCACGAGGAGGTCTATAGTCTTTCCCTTGAGAATTATAAAAACATTTCGGTCAGGAAGTAAAAGGAGGGTTTTATGAGAATCAGTCTTAAGGATTTTGGTGGTTTTTTGAGTTCTCCGGAACTTGGCAAGCGGATTGCAGTAAGCGTGCTCGATTCGGTCCGTAAGGAGCCGGATGTAAACGTCATTATGGACTTTTCGGGAGTTCAGAGTGTAAACAAGCATTTCTGTGAGGAGTTTCTGACTCTCGTCTTCAGGGGAGTCGGATATGAGGAATTTAAAAAGAAGGTTGTAATGCAGAATCAGACCGCTGTTGTAAAAATGGTATTTGACTCTGTCATCAGTCAGAAGAAAGACATACCCGTAGAGGGGATAGATGCTGTCATCGGAGGACCTATTCATACAGTTCATGCAGAGAAGAAGGAAGAGGAAGAAGTCAGGGTTGAGCCGGTTGAGAGAGAGGTTATAAAGGAAGAGAAACCCCCTGTTCCGGTTAAGCCTACCGAAGAAAAGATAATGGCCGAAGTTAAAAATGAGGCTGTGCAGTCTCCTGTATATGCAGAAGAGAAGGCAGAAGAAGGGGAAGTCAGGACTGTAGAAAAGAAACCGGAGAGTAAGAAGGTTGTGTCAAAAAAGAAAGAGCCGGTTAAGAAGACAGTTTCAAGACAGGAGGCAAAACCAAAGAAGGTTGAGAAGAAGACCGGGAAGAAAGTTGCAGCAAAGCCTAAAACCACAGCAAAGAAGAGTTCACCGAAGAAGAAGAAATAAGGTAAGAGTATGAGAGAGAATGATATTTCGGCTGTTCTGCTTGCAGCAGGCAAGGGTGTAAGGTTTAAATCAGAGTTTCCGAAGGTCCTGCACAATCTTATTGATAAACCGATGATATATTATCCGGTGATGGCTCTGAAAAAGTGCGGGATTAAAGAGATTGTTGTTGTACTCGGATTCGGGGCAGATAAGGTTGAGGCATATCTAAAATCGGCATTTGGTGACCTGAATTTTACTTTTGTATTGCAGAAAGAACAGCTGGGAACGGGCGATGCGGTTCGAATTGCCCTCCCAAAGGTCAGAAGCAAAAGATTTATTCTGCTCTACGGGGATATGCCGCTCATTGATGAATCGGTAATATGTGAGTTGATTAAGTCCTCTAAAAGGGCAGATATGGTTATCACATCCTTTGTGGCAGATAATCCGTCTGGTTATGGAAGGATAATAAGGGATGCTAACGATAATCTGCTGAAAAACGTAGAGGAGAAGGATGCATCTGAGACCGAGAAGAAGATAAAGGAAGTAAATGCAGGTTTATATCTCTGCTCGACCGGACTTGTTAAAAAATATATCAGAATGCTCACAAATAACAATGCCCAGAAGGAATATTATTTTCCGGATATATTCAGATTTGCTCTAAGGGAGAATGTCGAGATAAGTATTTTCGAATCAAAACAGGAATTTCTGCTTGGTGCAAATAACAGGGCGGAATTGTCATTGCTCGTAAAAATGCTGCAGAGAAGAATAAACCGGCACCTGATGCTCGAGGGCGTGACTATTATCGACCCGGACTCTGTCTTTATCGGAGATTCAGTTGAGATAGGCAGGGATACCGTAATCTTTCCGAATGTGTTCATCTCAGGCAACTCCTGTATCGGAAAAAATGTCAGAATTGAGAACGGTGTCATTATATCCGATTCTGATATAAAGGATTTTGCTGTAATAAAACCTTATTGTCATATCGATAGAGCCGTTGTCTCGGGTGATGCAATAGTTGGTCCCTTTGCGAGGTTGAGACCCGATACGTTTGTAGACAGAGAGGCTCATATCGGAAACTTTGTTGAACTGAAGAAGACCTATATGGGTAAGAAAAGCAAGGCAAATCATCTCACATATCTGGGCGATGCTGAAATAGGCAGCGGGGTAAATATCGGGGCCGGCACAATTACCTGCAACTATGACGGAGAGAATAAATACAAGACCATACTCGGGGACGGTGTCTTTGTGGGTTCTGATACCCAGTTCGTTGCGCCGGTAAAAGTTGGCAGGAATGCCTATATCGGAGCAGGCAGTACAATTACCGAAGATGTGCCCGAAAATGCCCTTGCCCTCTCCCGCACACCACAAAAGAATATTTCCGGGTGGGTTTTGAGGAAAAAGAAAAAGATTAAGAAATGAAGATTATTTCTGTCTCTATAGACCTTGACCCGTTATCCTGTTATTACGATATTCACGGGATAAAAAGAGATGAAGAGAATTGCAGTGATATAATTTATACATCCGGACTCGAGAGAATATTTGAATTCTTTGAGAGACTGGATATAAAACCTACACTCTTTGTGGTTGGCAGGGAATTGCAGAGTGATAAGGCTGTATCATTATTAAAAAATGCCGTTGATATGGGATATGAGATCGCCAATCATTCATTCAGTCACTCATATAACCTCTCACTTTTGCCGGAAAAGGAGGTCTATGGAGATATCGAAAGGTGTGACAGAATAATATCCGAACAGCTGGGTGTAAAACCTGTGGGTTTCAGGGCACCCGGATACAATCTCTCCGGACAGATTATAAGCACTTTAATCGGTATCGGATACAGATATGACTCTTCTGTACTGCCAAGTCCTTTCTATTATTTTTCAAAGCTGGCGATTATAACCTTTTACAGACTTACGGGCAGAGAGACGAAGAGTCTTGCAGGGAGTATCAGGATGCCTTTTTCAGAGCGGGATATATATGTAATGAGTGATGATATTTACAGCAGTTCGAAGACAGGTAAAATTCTGGAGATTCCGATATCCGTTGCCGGAATTCTGGGGATACCATATGTGGGTACATTTATTATGGGTTACAGGGATATAGTTCATAACTATCTGAATAAGAAGGCAAAAGGTCTCGGTTTTCTACATATAGAATTGCACGGGATTGATTTCATAGACAGAAACGATATCAGAGATGAGAGGCTCATTAAGTCCCAGTTTGACCTGAATGTGCCGCTTGAAAGGAAGAGAGACAGACTGAAATCCCTGATAGAAATTTTCAACCCCGAAAAATGTATGAGACTGTCGGATTTTCGCCTCATAGATTATATTTTATGAATTTTCTTAAAAAGAGAAGAAACAGAGTTCTCCTTTATATTATTGCTGGTTTTCTGCTGGTCTTTGTACTGCCTTCTCTGGCCATAAAAGTCTATATAAATTCTGATTCTTTCAGGTCGAGGGTTATCGATACAATAAACAGGAAGGCAAAACTGGATAACCTGAAATTAATCTATAAACTTGGTGATATAGGTATATTCTCCGGGATTGAGTTTCTCAGTATCAGATTGATGGATAAGGATAATGTTGTTGCCGGGTTTGAGAATTGCTTTATAAAGGGGATTCAGAATAAGGTTTTATTCAGCAAGAACAGTTTTGACCTTAAATGCAGCAAAGGGAATGTTGATATCGGATACTTTGAAAAAATGAAAGGCGGAGAAAAAAAGATTGGTTATCAGGGTAGCAGGAGTGACTATAATATTGGTTTTCAGATAGATAGTTTTGAGGCAAATTACAGGAAAATGAAGGCAGAATTCGAACTCTCGGGCAGGTATTCACTGAAGGAAAAGTATATAGATATAGAACTCAGGGATAAATACAGAATAAGGGTGACAGATATAAATATCCCTGAAAAGTCAGCAAAGATGTCTTTTACCGGTATTGATATCCCTTTTATTCTTGAGAGGTATCTTGGCAGATATGCAGGATTGCTGGGCGGTAAACTGAGTGGCAGTGTTCTGGCAAAAAAGAAGGGGCAGGAGATAGAGATAGAATTCCAGGATGTAGCAGTTACGAATATGACTCTCTCTCATCCCCTTATAGGTGAAAGACCTTTCGGGATAAAGAAATTTTTGCTGAACGGCAGTTTCTCACTTTCGATTGCCTCTGGCCTTGTAAGACTAAATGAACTTGATGCAAATATAAGCGATATGAATTTTGTGGTTTCGGGGAAACTATACAGAAATCAGTATTCGGTTAGTATTGTCACCAAAAAACTCGAACTGAATGACCTTGCTGCCTTTTTCGGAGGTGAGGAGTTCGAAGGTTTTGATATGTCGGGTGAGATAAGGATTAAGGCGTCGGCATCGGGTAATATAGAAGCGGAAAAGAAGATAGATAGTATATCTCTAACGGGAGAAGTGGTAAAACCTGTTCAGGTCTCAAAGAGGCTGGATTATCTGAAGTCTGATTTTTCTTACGAATTTACCAATAAGAACAATAAGAAGAGGAAGATACTGATTGGCCTGAAAAATCCCGACTATGTCCCTTTCTCTGATATTCCGCCTCTGGTTTACGGGGCTGTGGTTGTGAGCGAAGATGCCGGCTTCTTTGGCCACAAGGGAGTGGAGTTCAGGGAGATAGAGAGTGCCGTGATAGATAATATAGAAAGTGATAAACCGTATCTGAGAGGCGGTTCGACAATAACCCAGCAGCTTGTAAAGAATCTCTTTCTTACGAGGGAAAAGACTCTCTTAAGGAAGGTGAAGGAGCTTCTGCTTGCGATTGAACTTGATGCAGCCCTCTCCAAGGAGAGGATACTCGAGATATATCTGAACGGAATTGAATGGGGACCTGAGATATTCGGAATCGGTGCTGCGTCGAGGCATTATTTCGGAAAAAGTCCGTCCGAATTAAAGGTTGTCGAGGCAGCTTATCTGGCTTCGGTAATACCCAATCCCACCAGATATTATACATATTATGTAAAAAACGAGATTTCCGAAAAGTGGAATGAAAAGATACAGAGCATTCTGTACAGAATGAATCTCTTCGGTTATCTGCCTAACGAGGCATACAACAAATCACTCTCTGATAAAATAGTCTTTGAACGCTCGTCTGATATAAAATAGCATTTTATATATTGACCGGTTCCTCTTTTGTTTGCTTTTTGTAAAAAAATGGGTTTTATTCTGAAAATAACTTTGAGGAGGTTTTGTAATGAGTGTTAATATTGTAAGAGAGATTGACAACAGGGTGAAGATTCAGAATGTCATAATAAGTGTATCGGATAAGACCGGGCTGGATATTTTTGTAAATGAGCTCATAAAAATTAATCCTGATATCAGGATATATTCAACAGGCGGGACATACGATTTCATAAAGAAATTAATAACAGACCCGAAGAATCTGATTCAGGTATCACAGTATACGAATCAGCCGGAAACACAGGGCGGGCTTGTCAAGACACTCGATTTCAAGATCTATCTGGGTATTCTCACCGAAAAATATAATCCGCATCATCAGGAGGATATAAGGCGGACGGGGGCAGTACATTTCGATATGGTTGTAGTCAATCTCTATCCTTTCGAAAAGGTGACGTCAGATAAAAATGTTACGGTTGAGGAGGCAAGAGCCAATATAGATATCGGCGGTCCCACGATGGTAAGGGCATCTGCCAAAAATTATCTGAGGGTAGCAGTAATTGTTGACCCTTCTGATTATGATAATATATTGAAAAAACTGAGGGAAAATAATTGCTCTTTGACGCTAAAAGAGAGATTTGCACTTGCAAAGAAGGCATTTTTACGGACCGCCGAGTATGACAGACATATAAGTGAGTTTCTGGCTAAAAAATCTGAGTCGGATTTTATCTGTTACTCATTTATGGATGAGAAATAAGGGAGGTATTAAATGAGTGGTAATATCAAGGAGATGTATCACAGGATTGTCAAGGATAATTTTCCTTCAAGAATAAGAATGGACTTCGAATTCGAGGACGGTATAAAAACACTCGAATATGAAAAGGTAAACTGGGTTGTAGATGGTGAACTGAGAGGGCTGAGATACGGAGAGAATCCGGATCAGGAGGCGGCCTTTTACAGACTGATTAACGGAAATCTTGTGATAGCAGGTGTGGAATTTGTTGGTCCCGATATGTCACTTCTGCCTACAGCAGAGCTCATTCAGTTTGGTAAACACCCCGGCAAGATTAATCTGACTGATGTCGACAATGCTCTCAACATCCTCAAATTCCTCTCTGACAGACCGTCAGCAGCCATTATGAAACACAACAATCCGAGCGGAGTTGCATCTGCGGATAATATCTCTGATGCCTTTCTGAGGGCATATTTTACGGACAGAATTGCCGCCTTCGGGGGTGCACTCGTAGTAAACAGGGAGATAGACAGAAATACGGCAGAACTCATTGCCGATAAGTATCTCGAGGTGGTGGCCGCACCGGAATTCGGAGACGGGGCAATAGAGGTTCTTACAAAGAGAAAGAATCTCAGAATTATGAAGATAAAAAATATAGGGAATCTCAAAAAATATACTGCTACGCCTTTTATAGATTTCAAATCATTGATAGACGGCAGTCTGATTATCCAGCGTTCGCAGATTATATCCATAAAGGATAAGAGCGGTCTTAAACTTGCCGAGGCAGAATTCAACGGAAAAAAAATTTGCATAAAGAGAGAGCCGACCGAGAGGGAATACCGTGATATGCTCTTCGGATGGTATGTTGAATCCGGTGTCTCCTCGAATTCGGTTATTTACGTCAAGGATGAATGCACAGTGGGAATAGGTACCGGAGAGCAGGACCGTGTCGGTGTGGCGGAGATAGCAAGATACAAGGCCTATACGAAGCTTGCAGACAGAATCTGCTTTGAAAAATATGGTATTCCTCTCTATGACCTTAAGGATGAACTAAAGAGGGCAGAGATTGAAGAAGAGGTGAGGGAGAAGAGAGGTGGACTTAAGGGTTCTGTAATGGTCTCCGACGGATTCTTCCCCTTCAGGGATGGTGTGGATGTGGGGATAAAGGAGGGAATAACCGCAGTCATTCAGCCCGGTGGCTCTGTAAATGACCATCAGGTAATTGAGGCCTGCAACGAGGCAGATGTTACGATGGTCTTTACTGGTCAGAGGCTATTTAAGCACTGAGAAAATATAAATCTGATTGCAAAAGGGTTATATATCTGTTATTAATTCCGGCAGTCACTAATGATAAGGCGGCTGATTATATAATCGTTTTATGGCTAAAAAAATACCTGTTTTGCAGAGGAATATATTATGGTAAAAGTCGATCTGGCAGAAATCAGAAAACACTTTCCGATAACAAATAATCATAAGTTCTTCAATCACGCAAGCATCTCTCCTATGCCTACAGATGTGGCTGATGCCATCAGGGAGTTCAACGAAGATATTATGCACCACGGGAATATGCACGAGCGGAGGTGGATAAGGCAGGTTGAAAAGACACGTGAAATGTATGCCAGACTGATCAATGCCGAACCTGAGGAGATAGCCTTTATAAAGAGTACCTCACAGGCCATTTCCATTATCTGCAAGGGGATGAAATTCAGAAAGGGCGAAAAGATATTGACCGCAGATGTGGAGTTTCCCGCTAATATTTATCCGTGGATGGCAATGACTCCAAAAGGCGTGGAGATAAAATTCGTAGGTGCAAGGGACGGAAGGATTGACCCCAAAGATATCGAAAAGTCCATTGATGCCAAGACGAAGATTATTGCACTCTCTCTGGTGGAATACGGGAGCGGTTTCAGGAATTATGTGGAGGAGGTTGGTGATATATGCAGGAAGAAGGGGATATTCTTCTATCTCGACGGGATTCAGGGGGTGGGAGCGATTCCTGTGGACGTCAAGAAATTCAATGTCGATTTTATGTCTGTTGCAGCCAGCAAATGGCTATTCGGGCCTCACGGCGTTGCTGTTTTGTACATAAGGAAGGATATAATAGACGAGATAGGTTATGAGGAGGTCAGCTGGCGCTCTGTAATAGAGGAGGAATCGCGCAAGAATTTCAGAATGGATACGAAGGCATTTGCAAGGAAATTCGAGGGGGACAATGCCAATTTTGCAGGTATTATTGGGTTCGGGGCTGCTCTTAAACTGAGGGAAAGTATCGGCAACGGCACAATCTGCAGAATGCTGGCAAAGAATGTCGACCTCATATTTGAGGAACTCAAGAGGAGAAGATATCTCATATTCGGTCCGGTGAGCAGTTCGGAAAGGGCCGGTATTATTTCGGTAACTCATCCTGAATATTCATGTGAAGAGCTTGTGGCAAGACTTCTTTCAGAGAATATAATCGTATCTATCCGCAATAATCATCTGAGAATTTCTCCGCATTTTTATCAGACAGAGGAGGAGATTGACTTTCTCTTCGAGGTATTGCCTTAGGATTCAGGGAGAATCAGGTGGATTTCAGGAGTGAAATAAAAGAGAGAGTTCTGCTTCTTGACGGTGCAATGGGGACGAATCTGATTTCAATGGGTATAAGTTCCGAATTGCCGTTTGATATACTCAATACTGAAAATCCCGAACCTGTAATAAAAGTGATGAAAAGTTATGTCAGTGCCGGCTCCGATATTATCAGGACCAATACGTTCAGTACGATAAGACCAAGACTCAGACATTTCGGGATTGAAGAAAGGCTTCAGGAGATTGCAAAGGCCGGAATTTCACTTTGCCGCTCAGTGATAAAAGAGAAAAAGTATCTTGCGGTTTCGATAGGTCCTTCCGGTGAACTGATGCATCCTTTCGGCAAGGCAACCTTCGACGAGATTTATGATTATTATTACGAGATAGCAAGAATATATGAGAGTGAGGGTGTTGATATCTTCTGGCTCGAGACATTTACTGATATATCTGAACTCAAAACTGCAATAATCGCGGTAAGGGATGCGAGCAAAAGACCTGTTGTGGCACTGATGACATTTGATGAGAATATGAGGAGTACTTTCGGCAGTACCCCGCAGATTATGGCATCCGTTGTGTCTAAACTTGGTGTAGATGCCATCGGGGCGAACTGCTCAATAGGTTCGGAAGGTATTCTCAATGTAATTGCAGAAATGAAGGAATTCAGTCCTCTTCCTCTCGTTGCACAGCCTAATGCCGGGATTCCTGTAACGAAGGAGGGGAGGGTATATTATCCCGAGAGTCCCGACGAGATGGCTTCACACACCGGCCGTCTGATTGATAACGGTGTCAGAATCGTAGGTGCCTGCTGCGGAAGTACCGCCGTTCACATCGGACGGATAAGAAAAGAACTTGATTCATTGAAGATTTCCCCGTTCGGTCCGCAGTCTGACAGTTCATCTCTTGTTCTCACTTCCAGAAGCCTGCTTGTAAGCATTTCTTCCGACTCTTTTCCTGTGATTATCGGGGAGAGGATAAATCCCACAAACAAGAAGCATCTCATAGAAGGGCTGAAAAACGGTGATTTTTCCCCGTTTGTAAGGGAGGCCGTGCAGCAGATTGATGCCGGCTCACAGGTTCTGGATATAAATGCCGGGAGTTCCGTTGCGGTTGAGTCAGAGGTCCTTCCTCAGATTGTTAAGAGTATTCTGGGTCAGTCGGATATCCCTCTTTCGGTTGATACCACCGACGATACGGCACTCGAAAAATCCCTGAAATATGCGTCCGGAAGGGCACTCATCAATTCCATTAAGGATGATTCCTCTCTCGAAAAGAGATTGAGACTTGCAAAAAGGTATGGTGCAGCATTTATTGTGCTTACGCTCGGGGAAAAAGGGATTCCGTCAACAGAGAGGGAGAGAATACAGATCGCCGAGAGAATCATTGAAAAGGCCTCTTTGTATGGTCTGAATACAGATGATATGCTCTTTGATTTCCTGACTCTCTCAGCCGCAACTTCCCTTAATCAGGTCAGAATGACACTTGCAGCAATAAATGAATTCAGCAGAAGGGGGTTATTTACCGTACTCGGTGTAAGTAATATTAGTTACGGACTACCGCAGAGGAGTTACATAAATTCAGCATTTCTCTCATTTGCAATTGATGCAGGGCTCAGGGCAGCTATTATCGACCCTCTCGACAGGAATATGGTTGCAACACTATATGCCGCTTCTGCCCTTGCGGGGTATGACCGTAATTTTTCGAGGTATATAAACTTCGGGGCAAGCTCTATTCCCAAAGGTTCTGAAATTTCAGAGACAGAGATTAATCCGGTACTCAGACTCTCTGATGCAATAATTTCCGGACGCAGGGAAGATGCGGTCAGAATCACCGAAGAGATTCTGAAAAAGAAGACTGACCCCCGGAAAGTCATTAACGACGGAATATTGAGGGCGATGAAGGATGTGGGTGTAAGGTTCAAGTCGAATCAGATTTTTTTGCCTCAGGTTATGCTCTCAGCGGAGGCTGCACAGGCCTCATTTGATATTATTATGAGGTCATCAGGCGGTCAGAGTATCGAAAAGAAGGGGAGAATTGTTATAGCGACAGTAGAGGGAGATATACACGACCTCGGCAAGAATCTGGTCTCTGCCGTACTCAGAAATTCGGGTTTCGAGGTAATCGATCTGGGGAAGAATGTGAAGGCTGATGTCATTGTTAACAAAGCTATAGAGAGCGGTGCCGATATCATCGGATTATCTGCCCTGATGACGACCACAATGGGAAGGATGCGCGAGGTAACCGGGCTTCTTAAAAAGAACAATATCAATATTCCTGTTCTGATAGGCGGTGCAGTTGTTACTGATTCATATGCAAGGGAGATAGGGGCATATTACGGGGGGGACGCTGTTGAAGCCGTAGCAATTGCCGAGAAAATAGCCGGAAAAGATGCAGAATGAAACAGAACTGTTACATAATCGAAAATGAGATTTCTGCCTCAAAGAAGCATTCGAAGCGGGTCTTATGGACACTGATCGTAACAATATTTATATGCCTTCTGGAGTTTGCGGGAGGAATTATTTCCGGAAGTAATGCACTTATTGCCGATGCCGGACATATGCTGGCAGATTCAGCCTCGCTCTTTGTCTGCTATTTTGCCTCCTTAATAGCCCTCAGAAGAACCGATTCGAATAAGACATTCGGGTATTTCAGAATAGAGATTCTGGCCTCGCTGATTAACGGGACACTTCTTATGCTGCTTGCTGCGTTCGTAATATTCAGCGCAGTCAGAAGATATCTCGAACCGGTCGATATAGATGGCAGAATTATGCTGGTTGTATCCGTAACGGGACTGCTTGCGAACATCCTTGGTATTCTCCTTCTGAAAGGACACACCTCAAATCTCAATATCAGAGGGGCTTTTCTGCATATAATCGGTGATACACTCTCTTCTGTGGGTGTAATTGCCGGCTCGGTAATAATTATTTTTACAGGCTTCAATATTATCGATTCAGTCCTGAGCATTATAATCGGGTTTTTTATCTTCTACAACGCAATCAGACTCATCAAAGACGCCTCAGATATTCTGATGGAATCTGTTCCCTCAGGCGTCAGAATAAATGAAATTACAGAAAGTATTGTGACGGATGTAAAAGGGGTAAAGGATATTCACGACGTACATATCTGGAGTATATCCTCGGGAATCTATATATTTACGGCACATATTGTGACGGACGCAGAATCACTTGAAGTCACGGATTCGATTATCAGCGAGATATCGCAACTGCTGATGACAAAATACAATATATTACACGTAACTCTGCAGATTGAATCATCAGGCTTTAAGAGGTGTAAGTGAAAAAGAGAGTCTTCTTCGGTCTTGCTGTAACGGTTACGGGACTAATTGGGGTATTTATGCTCTATAAGCTGTATCTTTCAGAGATGAAGACAGGTTCGGGCGATGCTTTCAGATATTCGGGCAGGATTGCCGGTCCGCTCGAGGGGAGACTGAAATATATAAATATTATTTCTTCAAAAAGACCTGACTGTCTGGATTACGGTTTTTATCTCTATTTTACGGGGACAGAGAATGAGGATTTTGTCGTTGTAACTCCCTCTGTCAGGGATTCATTCGGGAATCTGTCCGAGAATATAATCGGTTACAGATTCAGGTTTGAGAAACTTATGGAGTGCAGAAAAGGTATAGAGAATGCAAGGACATTTTTACCTGTATCTCCTCCGGTTATGCTTGGTGATGAATAACAGGAATGTAATATTACTTTGCCTGGTTCTGGTCTCTCTGTCCTGCTTAGGGATAAAGGCCGGATTCTATAAGAATCTGAAAGAGGAGAATCCGGTATTTTATCAGATACTGATCGACCGGTTTTATGACGGTGACAAGACAAATAATTTCAGAGTGGATAAAAGCAACCCTTACGGATTTCACGGCGGTGACATAAGAGGGATTTATGAGAAGATTGGTTATCTCTCCGAACTCGGTGTTAATGCGGTTATTCTCTCCCCTGTGATTGACAATGTGGATGGTTATGTGGATTATAACAATTACAAGCATTACGGTTATCACGGTTACTGGCCTGAAAATTTTGAGCAGATTGAAAAACATTTCGGGGACTATAGAATTCTCTCAAGGATGTCAGAAGGACTTCACAAATCCGGTATTGCATATATTCAGGATATAGTGCTCAATCATTCGGGATATAAATCATTCTGGGAAAAGAATACAGTATGGGTAAGGTCTGTGAGAATGGGGGGCTGTATTGAAAATGATGAAATGAAGCAATGCCTCTTCGGACTTCCTGACTTTAAGACCGAAAGGAAGGATGTGAGGCAGTACCTGATTAAGGTTTACAAAGATTTAATGAAAAAGGCGGACTTCGACGGTGTAAGGATAGATGCGATGAAACATTTCGGGAGTCTGCTTGTCGGTGAACTCAAAGATGAGCTGAGCAAAATAAATCCTGATATAATCTTTATCGGTGAATACTGGGGTACTGCTCCTGATTCAAACGGACTCGCTGTGCTCTCTGATTACAAAACAGATTTTCTATTTGACTTTGAATTCAGGGATTATTTGTCCGGATTTTTGAGAGGTGCTATGCGTCCGGAGGTCTTTGTCTCTTATCTCAACAAGAGATATGAGACTGCCGGCAGGTCATTTATCGTATTTCTGAATAATCACGATTTGGACGGAATTATTACACATTTTGATGTAATGAATGAAGATGAGGAGTTCCGTGTTCTGAAAATAATGGCGCTTCTGCAGTTTGTCTGCGGAGGCAGTCCGCTTATATATTACGGGGAAGAGAATGGTCTCAGGGTAGGGAAGGGGATAGAAAACAGAAGGGATATGCAGTTTACCGAACATTTTAAGGGTATCAGAAATTTCTATAAAACCCTTATTTCGCTGAAGAAGAAGGGTGCTCTTGCGGGTAAATTTCTCACGGAATATAAAGATGGTCTGCTTTATATAAAAATCGAAAACTCATCTGGAATTTATGTTGCTGTCGTAAACAGGGAAAGAGCAGAGAGAGAAACAGAGATCAACGGCAAAATCATCAGGATAAACGGACCGGATGCTTATTTATTGAGACTGAACAAAGATTCTACTGAATTTCTGCTTCCTCATTGAATATCTGGTCGATAGTCAGTGATACAGCCTTTGAAATACCGGGTTCCTGCATAGTAATGCCGTAGATCTGATTGGCTGCCTCCATTGTTCTCTTATTGTGTGTGATGACCATAAAACGGCTGTTCTGAGAAAATTCCTTGATCAGGGTAATGAATCTTCCTGTATTGACCTCATCGAGCGGGGCATCGACTTCATCAAGAACGCAGAAGGGAGACGGCTTTATTTTGTAGATTGCAAATACCAGCGAGAGTCCGACAAGTGCCTTTTCTCCGCCCGACAGCATATCAATCGATATGAGCTTTTTACCTCTCGGATTCACAACTATATCGACACCGCCGTCGAGAAGATTACTCTCATCCATAAGCCTCAGCGATGCACGTCCGCCTGACATAAGTATGGGGGCAACTTCTGCGAGTTTCTCGTTTATCTTGTTGAATGTCTCGATGAATCTCTCCTTTGAAATTCTGTTTATTCTTGAAATAGCCCTCTTGAGATTCTCCATAGCCCTCTTGAGGTCATCGTAATTGTTCTGCAGAAACTCTTTGCGTTTTTCGAGACTTTCATATTCTGCTATTGCCGTCAGATTTATCTCCCCGAAGTTCTCGATTATACGTTTCAGGCCCTCTATGTGCTGAATCTCTTCTTCTGTCAGGTTCTCGGCGTTCATAACGGAACCGTCTGATATCTCCGGTGTTATATCTGTATTAAGCTTGTCCAGACAGAAGCTTATTGCATTCTCTTTTCTGAACTGAATTTCCCTCAGATTGAGAGTGAGAGAAGAGATCTTCTCCCTTGTTTCATAAATCTGCTTCTGTATATCTTTCAGCAGGCCTTCTATACCAAGCATTTCCTCCGAATATTTGTTGTAGTCATTGAGTATCAGACTCTTTTCTTCCGTTGTCTTTCTGTGCTCCTCAACGAGCAGAGCACATTCCTTATCTTTGGATGTTATCTCGTCTTTGAGCTGGTTTATCCTGATGTTGTTTGAGGAAATCGATTTTGTGAGTATATCGATTTCATAACTGAGTTCATTCTGTTCGTTGGAGATTCTGCTAATCAGATTCAGTACCGACTGAAGTTTCTCACTGTCGGATGCGGACTGAATCCGGAAATTAGTGAGTCTCTCGTTCTGAATCTTCTCCTCTGTACTCAGTTCCGAGAGTTCCTTCTGTACAGAGAGCTCGAGGGCTTTGAGTTCGTCCCTCCTGACCTCAAAGCCCTTTATAGCTTGTTCTATATTAATGAGCTCCTCCCTGTTATCTTTGAGTTCGTTTTCGTACTTTTCGCTTTCGAATCTGATTACATTCAGTCTCTCTCTTGTGTGGGCTATCTGTTCCTCGGCTGAACGTATATCCCTTTCTATTTCGACCCTTCTGATTCTGTGTGCCTGAATCTCTTCCTTGAGGGATTCGATGAAGCCTCTCAGTCTTGTTACCTCTTCCTTAAGGTTTATGTGTTTCTGCTGTTCGATTCCGAGCGACCTTTCGAATTCCTCTATTCTGGACTTTAATTCCTTGATTTCCCTCTTACGTGCAAACTGTCCGCCGGATTTCTCCCTTTTGCCGCCTGTAATGATGCCGGAATGTTCGATAATGTCGCCGTCTGTTGTTACGAGGGTTTTGTTGAATCCGTTGTTTGACCAGAGATTTAAGGCATTGGTAATATTGTCCACTATAACCACATCACTGAACAATGCAGTGGATATCTCCTGAAATTCGGGCTGACATCTTATGAAATCTGTTGCGGGACCAATTACACCCTGACCGGAGGGTATCCCCGTACCTGTCAAGGTGCACTTCGGTTTTACAGGAATGAATGTGGTTCTGCCTGATGATGAACTCTTCAGAAGGTCAATGGCGTGAAGTCCTACTTCAGGCTCCTTAATAATAAGTGACTGCAGTTTCTCTCCAAGTACTGACTCTATTGCCTTCTCATAAGCAGGTTCGACCTCGATATATTCGGTAATAAGACCCATTATCCCGCCCGAGAGTCTGTCATCAAGGTTTTCATTCTTTGCCTTCAGAATGGTCTTGATACCCTCATCGAATCCCTCGAGATTCCTCTCCAGTTCGACAAGTGAATTGTATCTGGATTTTGCCTCTGTAAGTTTTTCCTTGGTATTGAGGATTGTTGTCTCCGAATGGATTAACTGACTCTCCATATCCATCAGTTTCTCTGTGAAATTGCTGAATTTTGCCTCTGAATTTTCGATATCCTTTGCATTTACCTGAAAATCATTCTGTCTGGTCTGCAATAATTTTTCCTGCTCCGTAAGCTGTGAGGTGAGAAACTGAGCCTCAGACCTGAGGGTCTCTGTCTTCTTTGTATTTTCCTGAATAGCTGATTCTATATAATTCTTTCTGTTGGAGTTTCTGGCAATCTCGGTCATTATCTCGATGAGTTCCTTCTGAATATCGGAAAGCTTCGACTGGACAGAGGACTTTTTACCTGTAATGTCCTTGAGTTCCTTCTCCTGTTCGGAAATCCTTACCGCATGGACTGATATCTCGTTTTCAATCTCGGTCTTCTCCTGATTCTTTGCTTCTGATTCGCGCTGAAGTTCATCGATTCTCTCTTTAATCTTTATTATTCGGTCTGTCCCGTTGCGGTTGCTTGAATTCAGGTGTTCTATCTCTTTCTGAAAATAACTTTTTTCATTTTCAAGGAGGCGGATACGGCTCTCGGCCGAGACTATCCTGTTGTTGAGTTCGTTTATTATCTTCTCCTTTTCGCTGAGTTCAGAGGAAATGGTTATGTGTTTCGATTCTAATTCTGTAAGCTGGGTGCTGAGTTCTGTCTCCCTGTTTCTGAGGCGGTCAATCTCGCTGAGTGTGCTGTTTTCGGTTTCGAGTATACATCTGATTTCGTATCTGACTCTCTTTAATTCGGTTTTATTGAGTTCTTCCTTCAGTTTTTTGTATTTTTCTGCCTTTTTTGCCTGTTTCTGAATTACTGAGATCTGTCTGTCGATCTCCTTGATGACGTCCGAGATTCTTAAAAGATTGTTTTCGGTCTGCTCGAGCCGCGAGATTGCGACTTTTTTCCGGTTTCTGTATTTTGTTATTCCGGCAGCCTCCTCAACCATAAGCCTTCTGTCTTCGGGAGATGAAGTGGCAAAGCTCGTAATAGTCCCCTGGTCAATTATTGAATAAGCCCTCGTCCCGAAACCTGTACCCAGAAAGAGTTCTACGATATCGGTGAGTCTGCAGGACATTTTATTTATCATATATTCACTTTCGCCGGTTCTGAAGATTCTCCTTGTAATACATATCTCGTCGTAGGAGTTGTATTGCGGGGGCAGATTCTTTTCGTCGTTTTCGAAGTAGAATGAGACTTCGGCCATTCCCGATGCGGTAAACTTTTCGGTACCGGCAAAGATGACAGAATCCATCGATTTGCCTCTTATTCGGCTCGGTGCCTGTTCACCCAGTACCCATCTTATGGCATCGACTATGTTACTCTTGCCGCAGCCATTCGGACCGACTATACAGTTGATACCGTCCATAAAATGTATTACTGTATGGTTAAAGAACGACTTAAATCCGATTAGTTCAAGTTTGATAGGCTTCATATTACCAAGTTACCTCGTAATATATAATATATGATTTATATATAGTGTAACATATTTTGCAATACATTAAAACCTGATTTTACTACCACACCAGTTTTATAAATGCAAGAAAAAATTTTTCATTCTTTTCTACCCGGCACTTTTCTGCCTGTATTTATGAAAGGTGGGTTGTCCTCCATATTTTT
>DYEF01000008.1 GCA_020725805.1 Bdellovibrio sp. | reverse complement strand
CTTTGGGGGGAGGTGTAATCAGAAGAGGGAAATTTCCGGGATATTATGGGGAGAAGTATAAAATAATTCATACAGGATAGAGAAAAGACCGGATAAAAGGTGATAAGGAGATAATCTTAAGGCCGGGATTCAGGAAAACCTATATTGGATGAGGCTGAAAAAGACCGAAAACACACCAAAACTACCCATAACTACCCATTATGCCTGGCACCAGACACAACACCAGCCACATGATGCCTGGCACTTAAGTGCCCTTCGTCATTCTGCTTTATCTTCTTCTTTGCTATCCGCGGGTTTATCTTCAGATTTATTCTCAGATTTCTCTTTTGTTTTCTCAACAGATTCCTTTTCGGGTTCCGGAGCCTTATATTTTAGCAGAACATTTTTACTGTAAAGCAACTGCAGAAACTCGTCGGCAGCTGCCTCAACTTTTTCTTTTGGTCCCTCGTTTATGAAAAGAATATAATATCCTTCTGTCTTTCTGAGCCTTTCAAGTTCATCCATTTCTGACTTGGTAAGAGGTCTCTGATACTCTTCAGTAAATTTCATATTCTCCGGTGGTTCAATAAGATATACATACCCTACATTCAGATTGGAATCATATCCGTCAGTCCTTATTTTAATTCCTCTCAGATTGAGAGTTACAAACGGAGCGAGCTTGATTCCTGCCTTCGAAAATTTATATTCAATAATCTCCTTTACTTCCTTCGGGCTTAAGTGCCCTTCAATCTGTGGTTTATAATCTTCGGGTTCTATACTTCTGATGCGACAGGAAAAGATAAACACAGAAAAGATGACAATAAAACACAGTGTCCTTTTCATCAAAAATCCTCCCTACTTCTGAATTATAGACAGTTTGCCGCCAAAATAGTTATTTACAACAGGCTTTAGTTTATCATCCAGAATACCTGTCTTTGAAGTAATAATATCTATTCTTCCGGCCTTGATCATCTTGATTCTGAATCTGACCGAAATAAGAGGTTTCTTGCACCCGAGCGAGAGCATCTCCGATTCACCCTTATTGGTAATTACTCCAATAATCTCTCCCTTCCTGATTGTGAATTTGTTTATTTTCCCCACCGGTATTTCAGGGTGTACACTTATTGTCTCGACCTCAAGAACATCCTCAGGGAAACTCAGCCTGTAATAAAACCCGTAAAAGGAGAGTTTCATATTGTCATCGCCGCCGAGCAGCATATCGACTACCATAATCTTGTCGTCTGCCATTGACGGAACCAGTGCTACCTCTCCGAATACCGGTCTCTGATTGTCCGCCTCGAATATCAGTTTTAATGGCGGTTCGTACACATCTGACGTATCTCCGGACACATCTGACTGAACAACATCATCCGTTGCAGAGCCATTATCTTTCAGTATCTGTATATCCCTCATATCAAAACTCTCAACAGACTGAATATTTCTTGCATCACAACCAGCAATTAATGCTGCCAGTATTACAAACACAATAACCTTGTTATTCATATTAACCTCCGTTACTTACAGGAGCTCAGAAGACACTTCCCGAAATTTTCCACCACTGCCGTCAGATCCGCATCGTCAACAACTCCGTTCATATCAATATCGGCATTCGGCAAAAACCGTGCACCTTCCCTCTCGAAATAGCTGTACCAGTTAAATCCGTAGGAATATGCGGTGACCAGAACGTCCCTTCCGTCTACTTCCATATCCAGATTAATATCTCCCTTGAGAGCCGACCTCAGTCTCTTCAGATAAATCTTTACAGACGGGTCAACAGTAAGACTGTTGACATTCTCGGAAAATTCGTAACTCTTTTCAAAAGTCTTTCCGTTTACCCTCTCTGTAATTCTCTTTATCTCCGCCTTATTATCATCATAAAATGCGATATCCAGAGGCATATCGAAGATAACATTTTCTCCGGTCTCCTCGTTGTAGGTCGAGGCTGTCTGACTGATAAAAAGGTCTGCATAATTCTTACCCTTATCGCTTCTGATATCATATTTTACCGAATAGACAGGATAACCTGCTTCATAAAGCCATTTGTCGAAATACCACGAATAATCATCTCCTGTTATGACCTTAAAAGCCTCCTTGAGTCTCACAACATCCGAAAACTGAAACAGATTTCTGGAGACGTAGTGCGAGAGAACCTTGTACATATCCTCTCCCATAATATTGAGCAGCTGTGCAAGGACGAGAGCTCCCTTGTAATACGTCAGCAACACATAATTGTAATCGTTCTTGAATACATCATCGGAACATATCGGGACATCGTCTTTGGGCTCTACAATGTAAAAATACAGAAATGCATATACCCCGTACATAAAAGCCCTTGCGAGGGGATTATCCTGTGTGGCAAATTCCATAGAACTGAATTCAGCAAAACCCTCATTGATCCACGGGTATTCATAATTCGAACCCATTACCATAAATGCCCACCACTGATGTGCAACTTCGTGAGCGAATGTCTCGATTGCCTGATAATCCTCTGCCCCTTCATCTATAAGGGAAGCCGGCATAAACTGAGCCATGGGCGTTGCATATGCAGCCTCCGATGTTGAACTTATCTCATTAAAGGAAATAACGGGGAACTGATACGGATAAAACTTCCTTGAATACCAGCTCAACGCCTTTCCTACGAGCGGATGAAATCCCTTTGCCTTGTCGGCTCTTGCCGGAAGGACAAAACTGCTGATAGGATATTTGATATTGTTCTGCCCTTCGTATTCGGTCGAATATCTGTCAAATTTCGCCATACCGAATGCAACAAACTGTGCCACATCGTTATGCCAGAGTTCTGTCTTTGTGCCATCCCCGTTCTCCACGCTGCCGGCAAACTCTCCTGAGGCTGTCGTGAAATAATCATTGGGCACTATCACCGATATATCAAACGAAAAGGCATCTTCCTTCCCGTCTGCACGCAAAGGATGCAGGACAGAGAGGTCATAAGTAAGTTCCTTGTTGTACTGACAAGTTACCAGTCCCAGAAAGGGAGACGGGTCACAGAGCGGCGTTCCCTCGGTTGTGATATTGATTCTTAAAACAGTATCCTTAACAACAGGGTTCTTGAACTCTATGTTAATTATCGATATGCTCTCGTCATAAAAGTACGGCTCAACCGTATATTTAATCTCCGTATCCGGTGAATCTGCCGTAATCTTCTCATACGACTTTGTATAAAAAAGCGCACTTTGCAGAGGAGATGTGCCCGTCACCTTTATCAGTATCTGGTCATTTACCGTGAGTTTTGACTCTTTTTCGGAATTCCCGACAACCGGAAGGATTGTAAGATTCATATTGAGAATCTTGAAATCCTCACCCTGTGCCACTGCTGCGGGCGGAACCGGAAGGACTACCCTGTTATAGTTTAGAAGCCTCTCGTTTTTATATACTCCGATTCTCTTATAGGCGTTCTTGAGCAATCCTGAAAAATACTCCATCTCATCCGCATTCTCAGGCAGACCGGATGCAAAGAGAACAGACGGCAGCAACAAAAGAATCAAAAAGGAAATTTTCTTCATAAAAACTCCTTTGCTTAAATATTTGCAAGTTCCATAACTTCTCTGACAATATCTTTATGTTTATTGCACCCGACAACAGAGATATCAGGCAATTCTTTACTCAATCCCGAAAGAAACTTCTCCATACGGTTCAATTTTGTCTCTATTTTTTGCGGATTGTCAAGATAATATCTCTTCAGACGTTCAAATGTATCTTTCTGAAATTCAGGGGTATGACAGAGAAGCACCACGTCGGCACCGTTTGCCACTGATACAGAGCAGGCCTCAGGGACACTGTACAACTTCGAAACGGCCTTCATTTCCATATCATCAGTCATAATAACCCCTTCGAAGGCGATCTCGTTTCTCAAAAGGTCCATAAATTTCCGGGACATAGAGGCAGGAAGTCCGGGGTCGATATTCTCGAACAGGATATGTGCCATCATAAAGGCATCCACACCCTTTTCGGCTATGTTGATAAAGGGGAGGAGTTCCAGAGAGTAAAGTTCACTTAGACTCTTTTGTGAGACTGGAAGTGCCTCGTGACTATCCAGAAGGGTATCTCCGTGCCCGGGGAAATGCTTGGCACAGGTCAGAACACCGGCTTCCGAAAGTCCGTTCATTACACTCTCTGACATCCTCATAACAATATCCGCGGTCTCTCCGTAGGCGCGGTCCGAGATAACCCTGTTCTGCGGATTGGTATTTATGTCACATACGGGCGCAAGATTCATATTGACACCACAGGCAAGGAGTTCGGCCGCAATAATCTTTCCGACCTCAAGTGCCAGGTATTCATTCTCGGTACTGCCTATGACCCTTGCGGAGGGAATTATAGTAAACGGTTCACCGAATCTCTGAACCCTTCCTCCCTCCTGATCCGCACATATAACAACGTCATCCCTGTTGCAGCAGTCCTTTATCTGAGCGGTAAGTTCTCTCAGCTGCTGCGGATTTTCGTAATTCCGCTTAAAAAGTATTACACCCAGAGGGCTAATCCCGGACAGAAGAAGTTTCTCCTCTTCAAGAAGTTTTGTCCCGGATATCCCGACAATCATTGAAAGTGATGCTGCTCTTTCGCTACTGTTCATAAACAACCCTGAATCTTATACTGCTACATTTTAAGTCTGGGGTCAAGTTTATCCCGCAACCCGTCACCGAACATATTCATACCCATAACGGTAATAAAGAGAAAGAGACCCGGGAAAAATGCCAGATGCCACCTGATAAGCAGGTACTGTGTGCCTGAATCGATAAGCGCCCCCCAGCTGGACGAATCCTGCGGTCCGATACCCAGAAAGGAGAGGGCCGACTCCGCAATGATGGCAGCTGCCACACCGAAGGTCGCCTGAACGATTATTGAGTTGAAGCAGTTCGGAAGGATATGTCTTCTGATAATATAAAAATCGCCTGCCCCCATTGCCCTTGCAGCGACTACAAAATCCCTGTTGACAAGTGAGAGCGTCTGGGACCTGACAAGCCGCGCATAAGGGACCCATGAGGTTATAGAGAGAGCAAATATTATCATTGCATACGAAGGATTCTGTGTTACGGCGATAATGGAGATAGAGAGCAGAATCCCGGGAAAAGACATCAGGATATCTACAATCCGCATAATAATCTCGTCTGTAATTCCGCCAAAATATCCCGAGACGGCCCCTATAAGACTTCCGGTAAATGCCGATATGAGTGTGGTAAAGAGCCCTACAACAAGCGCGATACGTGCCCCTGCAATAATCCTGTGGAAAAGATTGTATCCGCTCTCGTCATACCCGAAGAAAGCCTCACCTGACGGAGGTCTGAGCTGGTTCTCTATTGAGGGTTGTTCACCCGACACCCCGGGCATAAACGGACCAAAAATGCCGGCAAAAACAAAAGCGGTTATTATGACAATACCTGCTATATAGTTAATCCTTTGCATATCTTATTCTCGGGTCTATTACCGCATAAAAAATATCGGTAAGTAGATTGATAACAACATACATAAACGAGACCAGAATAATCGTACCCTGAACAACGGGATAATCCCTCTTTGTAATTGCCTCTATCAGGAGTGTCCCTATCCCCTGCCAGGCAAATACCCTCTCCGTTATTATTGCGCCCGTCAGAAGCGAACCGAACTGCATACCTGCAATGGTTATTACAACGACAAGTATATTCGACAGTGCGTGTTTCAGTATAACAACCCTTTTGGATAGTCCCTTTGCGTATGCCGTTCTTATATAATCCTCCGACAGGACTTCGAGCATCTGTGACCTTATGAGACGCGAGAGAAATGCTGCAAGGGCAAAGCCGAGTGTTACGGACGGGAGGACAAGACTCAGAATCCCCTCTGCTGATGCGGGCGGCGGAAGCCATTTGAGGTACCTGCAGAAGACGAGCAAAAGGAGCGGACCGAGAAAGAATGCCGGAACAGATATCCCGAAACCGGAGAGTGCCATTATCAGCGAATCCGTTATGGTACCCCGCCTGATCGCCGAAAGAATGCCGGCAATAAGGGAAACAGATATCGCAACAAGCATAGCAGAGACCGCAAGTATGAAAGTGTTCGGAAATCTCTCTGCAATCAGCTCAGAGACCTTCGTCCCTTTTCTGTAAAGCGACTCCCCGAGGTCTCCCTTTGCGGCATTTTTCAGAAAGACGAGATACTGCTCTATAAGAGGTCTGTTCAGCCCCAGTGCCTCCCTTATCCTCTCCTTGTCTACCGACAATGCCTGCTCGCCGAGCATATTCTCAACAGGGTCACCGGGTATCATATGAATGATGAAAAAGACGAGACTCACTGCACCGAGCACAGTAAGGAACGAGATGAATATTTTCCTTAAGATATAGTCTCTCATAAAAGGTAAAGAGATATTAATCCCTGCATCTGCCTAAATCAACCAAAAATTCAACAAAAGGCATTACCGAATGAACCCCTTTTACGATAAAACGGATATGACAACCCGTGCGACCAGAACCGGTATCCGGCAAAGACCATATATGTTGCCGGTTTTGAAATTACCGGTTAATTATGCCTTGTTAAAAAATGACTTGAGTGATATATAAACCGGATATGAGCCTATTATTCAGAATCTTATCTGTAACCATCCTGTTTCTCCTTTTGAAATCCCCGCTTCCGGCTGAGGAGAAAGAGACACAGCAAAAGATCATCTCTCTAAATGAAGCTATCAGGACAGGACTGAAAAACTCATATTCCATCGAGATTCAGAACAAAAAGATAGAACAGGCACTATCACTTCAGAGAAAGGCACTTGCACTCCTTCTGCCGCAACTCATTGTTCAGGGGTCATATACGAGATACGACAAGGAAGTGAATATGAAATTTCCCGAGCTGGACTCCCTCCAGATAATCAATACCCCTCCCTACATCCAGTTCAGTAAATACCAGAACTATGTAATACAGAAGGAAAACTCCTTCGGGGCGCTTGCAAATCTGAGTCTCCCGCTGATAAATATACCCTCATATCTCACCTATAAAAACGCAGAGGATTCCACAAAGATTGCCGAACTCAACAGAGAGAACCAGAAGGCAGAACTGATATACAATATCTCCCTTACATACCTGAATACAATCAGCATAAAGAAGAGCATAGGTATAACGAAGAACTCGACCGAACTCGCCAGAGCTCACCTGAAGGTCGTTGAGACAAAACTCAGAAACGGAGAGGCAAATGAACTTGCGCTCATCAAGGCTCAGCTCGACAACGAGAGGGCACAAAACGATTTCGAAAAGGCACAGAAGGCATACAGAATGGCTATAGAGAGTCTCGCACTGCTGCTGAATACCGATAAGGACTTTGACGTCGAGGATTCCGTCCCGATAAACACAGACATTACTTATGATACGGATGTCCTCTTCAATAAAGCCCTCAGCAACAGGACAGACCTGAAAATCATCAGTGAAAACAATGCAATCATCAGCAGAGACATAAAAATTTCAAAGGCAAAATTTCTGCCCACCCTAAACCTGAATGCCACCTACCGTTATTCGGATATGACGAGTTTTCTGGGAGATGAGACCCAGTGGTTTATTATATTTTCGGCAAACCTGAGTCTGTATGACGGCGGTATGAGATATGCCGAACTGAAGGAAAAGAAATCGAGGCTAAAGGAGAATGAAATCCTCTCGAAGCAACTGACCGATTCCATAAGGTCACAGATTATTCAGAATGTCGACGAACTCAATGTCTGCAGAAAGAATGTCACCTCACTGTCAAAACAGCTCGAACTTGCAAAAAAATCCTACGAGCTTTCGGCAAAGAGTTATGAAGTAGGTATTATATCACAGTCCGACCTGATCGATTCCGAGATTATTGTAACAAACACAGAACTCCTTCTGGAAAAGGAGAAGAATGACTGCCTGATTCAGTATATCAAACTTCTGAAGAACACAGGGGAGATCAATTCATTCGAGGGTAAATAAGTATGAAACGTTTTGCGGCTATTTTTCTTATCCTGCTGCTCTTCCTTCCGGCATGTCCCAAAACAGTACCGGTGTCAAAGGAACCTCTTGGCGAAATAGAGAGATTCTTCCCGCTCAAAAAAGGTTATGCGTGGAGCTATCTGCTGATATCCGTTCAGGAGAACCAGTCATCACTGATCAAAACCGAAGTGGAAGAGACAACAGGCAGTGAGATAAAGGTAAATTCGAACGGGAGCATATTCTACTACATTATAAAAGACGACGGAATAATGAAAAAATCCGCCGGATACTATATCCTGAAACTCCCTCTCAAAAAGGGGAGCCTCTGGGAGTTCAAGACATCAGCGGCAGAGGGCAGAATCACCATTACCGGCCACATAGATTCACTGAAAATCAGAGACAAGGAATTCAGAAACTGCATAATTACCGAAGAGGTCATAAAAGGACAGAATATACTTCTGCGTACACATTATGCAGACGGTGTAGGACCGGTCCTTATAGAGCAGTTTGCCATATACGGGGAGAATACCGTGCCGGTGCTCAGAGCCGAACTGCTCGGTTATTCCTTCGACCCATCTGCAGGAAATCAGTCAGAGTGACAAGACCCGTAACCTCTCTCTACATACATATCCCTTTCTGCAAAGACAGATGCCTTTACTGTGATTTCTACTCAGAACGGATAAGAGAGGTATTATATTATACAGACGACTATATTGACGCACTCAAAAAGGAGTTTATTTATTACAAAAGATATATCTCCGGCAATATCCGTACACTCTATATCGGCGGAGGAACACCCTCCTCACTCTCTCTGCACCTGATTCACAGCCTGCTGGGTTTTATCTCCGAAAATCTCTCTTTTGCAGAAGGTTATGAATTTACCTTCGAAATGAATCCCGATTCGGTCAGCAGAGAGAATCTCGCCCTGCTCAGAGAATACGGAGTAAACAGAATAAGCCTCGGCGTGCAGAGTCTGAATGATACTACCCTGAAAAGCCTAAACAGGGTTCACAGCAGAAAGTCCGTCTTTGATGCGCTCGAAAAAATTTTCGGGTCGGGATTTGCAAACGTAAGCACCGATTTTCTCATCGGTCTTTCTAAAAATCCGGAGGATTTACTCAAAGACACAGGAGATATACTGCAATACCCCGTAAGACACATATCTGCATACATCCTTACGCTCAACAGGAAAAGTATCAGAAAACTTCCACAAACAATAACAGGTCTGGACGAACAGATAATAACAACCCAGTACGAATTACTGCACAACTTTCTTACAGATGCGGGATTCGTCCACTACGAAATCTCCAATTTTGCAAAAAAGGGCTGCGAGTCAAAACACAATATCAATTACTGGAAAAACGGGGAGTATATCGGACTTGGCTCATCAGCCGCGGGTCACTACACAGACCAGAGAGGAGAAAGAATCAGATACAAAAACATCTCCGGTATAAAGGAATACATAACCGGTATTAATACCGGCAACCACACCTTCGATGAATTCGAAAAGACAGACAGAAAGACCCGAATCAACGAATTTATCATGCTCGGACTCAGAACCCTGAGGGGCGTTCCGACAAGTGAACTGAGAAAGATTACGAATACCGGTGAGCTTGAAAAGATCATCAGACGTTCAGAGGAGTTCGAGAGAGACGGCTATCTGAAACTAAGACGTGGTTTCATCTCCCCCACACTGAAAGGATTTATCTTCAACAATCTCGTTGTCCGTGAACTTATGCTGTAAAACCTATCTCTTGTTCGTCAGAAAACTGATTGCAAAGGCGGCCGCATAGAGTCCGAAGATACCCGTCCCTATCACCGATGAGGGGAGCACATCCCTGATACGACCACGGGTATAATACATCCTTTCACCCTTTAAGACCTCGCCCTTTATTTCCTCAGTAGAGTAGACAACGGGAAAATCCTCATATACCCCCTCCCTCCTGAGTTTTCTCTTTATCTGCCTCAGCAGAGGACATACACCTGCCTGATTTATAGTGGATACCCTTATCAGTGAAGGGTCGGTTCTGCGGGCAGCCCCCATAGTGGAAATAAACGGCTGTTTCTCCCCTATGCAGTATTTTATGAGCTCAGCCTTCGGATTAAGCGAGTCGATTGCATCAATAAGAAAATCGAATTTTCTGCCAAAGATTTTGCCGGCCGTATCCAGATGGAAGAATTCCTCCCTCACATCAATGACCACATTGCTGTTAATTGACCTGAGCCTTTTTGCAGCCGCAATTACCTTGCTGATTCCTATATTCTCCTCAAGCCCCAGAAGATGTCTGTTGAAATCCGACTCCTCTATTATATCGCAGTCGACAATTGTGAGATTTTCCACACCTGTCCTGACAAGTGCCTCTGCGGCAGTATAACCTACTGCCCCCAGACCGACTACTGCAACCGAAGATTTCTGAATTCTTCTGAATCCCTCACTTCCGAAGAGCAGTTCTGTGCGGAAAAAACGTCTATTCTCCAAGCCTATCTCCGAAAAGACTTTTTACATTCTCAATGCTTGCCTTTACAAGAGTGTCCCTGTCAGTCTTTCTGAGCTGTGCAACGAAACCGATAATCTCGGTTATGTGACAGGGCTCGACATCTGCCGCATTGACACTCTGCGTAGATATGGAAGGGGCATCAGTCTCGAAGAGAATCCTGTCCAGAGGAACTGCAACCGCATTCCTGTGATATTTTTTTGCATGACTTCTCGTCACCGCACCTGAGAACGAAAAATACATACCTGTATTAATAAAATCCGCTATCATCTCACGACTTCCGCTGTATGAATGCATAATCCCCCTTATCCTCCCCGCATAATTCCGGAGAATCTCCAGCATATCCTGATGTGCCCTCCTGCAGTGTAAAAGAACAGGAAGGTCAAAGGACAAAGCAAGTTCAATCTGTTCAACAAGGACTCTCTTCTGGATATCCCTTGACGTACTGACATCTTCTGCGTAGTCGAGACCGATCTCACCTACAGCCACCGTACGGCTGTCTTCCAGAAACTCTTTCAGAGACGAGATACCGAAGTCTGTACGGATATACCATGGGTGAATTCCGTACGCAGGGTGAATGTTTTTGTACCTTTTTGCCAGTTCCCTCGTTATTCCGAGTGAATCTTCGTTATATGCAGGGACGATAAAATCACTGACCCCCGCCTTTGCTGCCCTCCCGATTACATCGCTTAGCCTCTTCTCAAAGGACGGGTCATTCAGGTGACAATGTGTATCGGTAATATTCATTTCGAAATGAGCCCCTGATACATCTTCATATACTGCCGTGCAATATTGGACCAGTCATATCTCTGGACAAATCTGAATCCGTTCTCGCCTATCTGAAGAAATTTCTCCTTCGAGACCTGATACTGCTCTATATACCTCACAAAATCCTCGTCCCTCTCGGCCCTTATATACTCCGTGCCGTCCTTTACGTCTATACCCTCAATCCCCTTTGCAGTCGATAAAACCGGTTTCTTTGCGGCAAAGTATTCGAGTATCTTAAGTCTCGTTCCGCCGCCGCCCGTGAGTGTTACAAGGCAGATATCGGACGCATCGATGAAATCCGGCAGATTCTCTACCGCACCCGTGAGATAGACTCCCTCCCTTTTCAGTTCCTGAGGCGGATTCTGACCCGTTGCAATCACCACAGTATTGATTCCCTTCTGCCTCAGGGCAGTAAAGATATTGTTCACTATCCTGAAAAGTGCATCCCTGTTCGGCTTATAGTCATAAACCCCGTGAAAGAAGAGGACTACTGCATCAGAGGGTATACCGAGTTTTTCACGAATCCTATGACCGTTGACATTGACATAATTTTCGAGGTCCACGCCGTGAGGAATAGTTATAGTCTTCTCCCTCCCTATTCCGATTCCGGCAAGTTTCTCCCTGTCGTGTTCCGAGACCGTTACTACCATATCAGATATCCTGCAGGCAAGACGTTCTATTCTCCTCAGATTCTTTATGCCCTTCTTGCTTATTGACGGAGAGGATATTCCGATTCTCTCGAACTCCACATTGTGCTCCACAAGTACCTGCTTAATCTTTCTCCTGATTCTCGCCTTCCTTGCAAACATTGCAGGGATTGCAAAGGCAGGGAACTCTGCCTGCACTATATCAAAGTCGTTGTTGAAGGAAAGGGCGGCTGCCCTGAGAATTATATCCCTTGCCAGAAGAGGTCTGTAGAGTATGTGGTCCTCAGGCGGTATCTCGAGCCGCTCGAGAATCCTGTCTATTTTTGAGGTATCCGACCTCAGGTCCCTGAGGAAGGGGCTGAACTGGACCTCCTCTACCTGTGCATTTCTGAAAATATAATACCTGTCCGACTGCGAAGGCAGGAAGAAGACCTCACACGATTCACGGCTCAGATATTTTGCAGTATTGACTATCCTTGATGCCGCTCCGTGGAAGGGCGGAAAGACATCACCTCTCGATATAAGCAGAACTCTCATAAAACCTCCGGCTCAAAGACCCCGCAGAAATTCCGGTTTCAGCGGGGCATCTTCGGGTCTTTCTATTGCACTATTCAGAATTTTTATCAACCTGTTTTTATCCTCCGAAATAGTCCCCTTAAGCGGAAGATAGTTCGAGGCGTGATTCGTCCTGAAGACTATTCCTTTTACACTGATATCCTTGATGATATCCCGAATCTCCACAAGGGTCTCGACAGGGCCCAGCGGACTCCACCTGCCTCCGAGTGACTTTCTGTATTCATCCTCAAAGGGACCCAGCATAAGGGTTAGCAGCGAGAGATAATCCGGATGTGCCTCATTGACGAGTCTTGCGGTATTTCTGCAGTGCTGAACGGTCCTTTCCCGTCCCCCGAGCCCGAGAATAACCGTTGCGGACGTCTGGAATCCTGTCCTTTTTGCCTTTTTAATACTCTCCGTAATTTCAGCCGAATCGGCACCCTTGTCTATCAGCTTCAGTATCTCGTCATCCCCCGATTCGATGCCGATATAGAGCATTCTGAGACCAGCATCACTGATAGATTTCAGTTCCTCTTCCGATTTCAGAAGGATATTCGAAGGATTTGCATAGGCACTTACCCTCTTTACGAAGGGGAAATTATCCCTGATAAGCCTGAGAATCTGAAGCATCGTATCTGTCTTTATTACGAGGGCATCCCCGTCTGCGAGAAAGACCTTATCAAACTCATACCCCTGTTTTGCCACATACTCTATCTCTTTTCTGATTGCATCGATTCCCCTGATTCTGAACCTCTTCGTCTTGTACATATAGCAGAATTTACACCGGTTATGCGAGCATCCGAGAGTCACCTGAAATATCATCGAATACGCCTCAGAAGGCGGTCTGTACAGGGGCATATCATAGTTCATAGATAACCAAGTACCCTCTTTGCTTTCAGTCTTATGTAATCCTTTACATCCTCGGAGCCGGCGAGAATCTTCAGATGAGTATAGGCCTCCCTGTCCTGATTCCTTCTGACC
This sequence comes from Bdellovibrio sp., assembly GCA_020725805.1. GTDB lineage: Bacteria > Myxococcota > SpSt-1050 > SpSt-1050 > SpSt-1050 > SpSt-1050. The sequence goes on along the minus strand of DYEF01000008.1, from coordinate 18,027 downwards.
TTCAGATAGGAATCTATTATCGGCTGAAATTCATTCAGTTCGTCATAATGATTGTTGAGAATCTCTTCTGCCTTCTGGTCATTCCCCTGAGCCATATACATCTCGCATATCAGATAGAGTGTGTCGGGACTATGATTCCTCTCATACAGTTTCCCGAGCCATGAAACGGCCTTGTCGTATTCCTTCCTCTTCTTATATATCTCGGCAACCGATATATATGCCGCCTCGAAATCGGGAAATTCCTCAATCAGATGGGTATATGCGGTAATTGCCCTGTCATAGTCCTTCTTCAGTTCGAAACGTTGTGCAATCTGAAAATTCGACGAAGAGAACGGTGAGGGATTCTTCTTGTCCATCCTCTGGTAAAAGAATGCGGAGATATTCTTCGAAAAGAGAAAGGCCAGGGCAGCAATAACTACCAGAATAAAGACCCAGCTCATTTTACTGCGACAGCCTCGATCTCCACAAGTACATCCTTGGGGAGTCTTGCCACCTCAACGGTTGCCCTCGCGGGATAGTTTCCTTCCTTAAAAAAGCCCTTGTAAACCTCGTTTACCTCGGCAAAGCTGTTCATATCCTTGAGAAAGATAGTCGTCTTCACCACGTCGTCAGAGCTGAATCCGGCCGCATTAAGAACTGCCATTACATTTTTCAGGACCTGTTCGGCCTGAGCCTTTGCCCCGCCGCTAACGACATTTCCGGTATTCGGATCCACCGGTATCTGCCCCGAGACAAAGAGCATATTTCCCGCAAGAACCGCCTGTGAATAGGGACCTATAGCCTTCGGAGCATTCTCTGTTGAGATAATCTTCTTCATTTCTCCTCCTGTCTGTTATCTCTCTCCACATTATTGACCCCCGAAATTGTAGAGAGTTCCTTGATTATACCGTCGAGCTGTGTCTTGTTTTTCACACCTATCCTGAACAGACAGACAGCCCTTCCGTTATCGAATGTCTTGCAGTTTGCCTCTGCTATATTAACCTTGAGTTCCGAGAGCGCCCTGCTTATCGAGGCAAGAATACCGGGCCTGTCATCTGTCAGAATCTTCAGACCTATCATATAGATATTCTGGTCCTTTTCACTCCATGTGACCTCTACTTTTCTGTCCTGGTCGATAACGGCCGCCCTCGGGCAACCCTTCACATGAACCATAATACCCCTTCTCGGGGTCGTATAGCCGACTATCTTGTCTCCCGGAATCGGATTGCAGCATTTTGCAAGATGAGCCACAACATCATTGATGCCGTCTATAACTATACCTGTATTCGAACCCCCCATCATCTTCTTTATGATCTTCGACAGACCCTTCTCCTCCTCCTGAGCCGGCTCCTTCGGTTCCTCCTTTATTATCGTCTTGAGCAGTGCCGGGGCCGTGTACCTTCCCGAACCGATTACATAATAAAGTTCGTTCTCGTCCGCCAGCTTGAAATCCCTGAGAATCTTCTCGAAATCCTGAGACTTCAGAAACCTGCCGACAGACATACCGTGCTTTCTGAGTTCCTTTTCGAGAATCTGACGGCCGATCTGCTTGAACCTCTCTTTCTGCTCCTGCCTCAGATATGCATTTATCTTCGAAATTGCCCTCGAGGATTTTACAAACTTGAGCCAGTCCCTGCTGACCTTCGGTTCGTTGGAGGTAATGATCTCGACGACATCCCCGTTTTTGAGCTGATATCTCAGCGGGACAATCTGGTTGTTGACCTTTGCCCCGGAACACCTGTGACCCACATCGGTATGAACGGCATAGGCAAAGTCCACAGGCGTCGAACCTGCCGGCAACTCCTTTACATCTCCGTTCGGAGTAAAGACAAAGACCTCGTCCTGAAACATTGCCTGCTTTACATTATCAATGAAGTAGTCGGGGTCCTTCTCATCCTTCTGAAGTTCCATAAGCTGTCTTAGCCACTCGAACTTCAGAATACCCTTGTCCTGAACGAGTTTCCCCTCCTTATACTTCCAGTGGGCAGCGATACCGAACTCCGCAACGCGGTGCATCTCGTATGTCCTTATCTGTATCTCGATTCTCTCCCCTTTTGGTCCCAGAACAGTTGTGTGAAGTGATTTGTAACCGTTTACCTTCGGCAGGGCAATGAAATCCTTGAATCTGCCGGGAATCGGCTTCCAGTTTGCATGAATTACACCCAGAACCTCATAGCACTCCTGAACGGTATTTACCAGCACCCTGAAGGCAAGAATATCGTATATCTGGGTCAGGTCCACATTCTGAAGCTTCATCTTCCTGTATATGGAATAGAGGTGCTTTAGCCTGCCGTGGACCTCGCAGTTTATCTTCTCCTGAGATATCTTCTCTTTCAGGATACTCTTTACCTCTTCTATATATTTCTGTCTCTCCGCCTGCCGTGCCGCCAGACTATCCATAAGCATCTGATATTCCTTCGGATGCAGATATTTGAAGGAGAGGTCCTCCAGTTCGGTCTTTATCCAGCTTATACCGAGCCTGTTGGCAATAGGCGCGTATATCTCCATCGTCTCCTGTGCTATCCTCGCCCTCTTCTCGGGCGCCATCGAATCGAGGGTCCGCATATTGTGGAGCCTGTCTGCCAGTTTGATAAGAATCACCCTGATATCATTCGACATTGCGATGAGCATCTTGCGGAAATTCTCGGAGGCCTGAACCTCCTTGCTGACAAGCTGAATTGCAGATATCTTGGTAACCCCGTCAACCAGATCGGCGATCTCCTGACCAAAGAGTTTGACCACCTCTTCCTTGGAGGTATCTGTATCCTCGATTACGTCGTGCAGAAATGCCGCGGCAATAGAGGCCACATCCATTTTGAGCTTGGCAAGGATTCCGGCAACCTCAAGCGGGTGGGTAATATACGGCTCTCCGTCCTTCCTCTCGACTCCGGCGTGCTGGTTATATGCATAAATATAAGCCTTCTTGATGACATCCAGGTCGGCATCCGGATTATATTCACTCACGGCATCAAGTATATCGTTAACTCTTATCAAGGCTCTTATCTCCTCACAGCGTAATAAAGTATAATAGCAAAAAAAGAAGGCATTAGTAAATATAAAAATTTCACTAAATTTTTTCCTGAAAAACGTTAAATTATCAGGCAGAAAGACTAACACTTTATCGTAGCAACAAACCGGTATATTGTTTTTTACTGATTTACTATTCTGGCTTTATATGATATATGGTTCTGACCTGAAGAGGAGGTTGGATATTTATGAAGAAGAAAGCAATTTTTACTCTCTTATTCTCAGTTCTCTTTCTTGGCACATTATATGCTGCCGGATTCGAAGGAATAGAGGACCGCATAAGGAACTCCGACGCAATTATAACCGCCGAGATAACAAAGATTATCGAAGGCGGGGTTTTAATCAAGGTGGGAGAGGTCCTGAAGGGCGACAAGAATGTAAAGAATATAAAGAGACTTGGCGGCGACGTCTTCAACGAAGGAGACAACAATCTCTTTAAGGTAAAGGAGAAGGCAATTCTCTTCATCGGCGAAGTCCACGACAATATAGGAGTTCTCTACGGTCAGGAGAAGGGAAAACTATCATTCAATCCGAACGAACTGAAAGGTTATAAATCCACAATCTCCCTCTTAATGGAGATCGACAAATCGGAAAATAAGGCAAAGAAGACCGAACTTCTCAAGAAACTCATGGCCTCATCCGAGATAGGAAAATATATAGGACTGGGCGAGATATACCTGAGGTCCAACGACTACAATATCGAAACCCTGAAGGGTATTGTAAAACCGATGCTCGCAAGCAAAAACCCTGACATCAAAAAGCGTGCAATAACGGCATACTGCCGCATATTCGATGTAAAAGCCCAAGGGTACAGCAAGGATAAGGAGCTTATGCAGGAACTGGTAAAGGCGCTCGACGACCCGTCCAAAGAAGTCTATTCCAACGCTATCACACAGCTCAAAAACCGCACGAAGACAGATATGGGATTTGACCCCGAGAGCGAAAGCCCCGAGAAGAACAGGAAGGCCATCGAGAGATGGAAGAACTGGATAAAGGAAGGTATGCCGGAAAAGACCCTCGAGACAGAGTTCGAGGACTGATATTTTACGGAGGGGAGAATGAAAAGACTACTTCTGCCACTTTTAACCGCGATATGTCTGCTTCTCTTTCTGCCGCATTCCTTTGCGCAGACCAAGGAAAAACCGAAGAAACCTCAGGAGACCAAGACAAAACAGGTGCAACCAAAAGATGATACCGAAGATTATATCCGCTGCGACGAGGAGACCTACAAGAAGTATTCCGAACTCCGCCCGAAATATCTTGAGATACAGAGAAAGATCGGCGAGATAGATGCAAAGCTCAAGATGAACGACAAGAATCTCGAAAAACTCAAGGAGATGTCCGAGGAGGAGATAGAGAAGGACGTGCGGGAGGAGAATGTAAAAATTCTGGAAGAGGAGAACTCAAGACTCAAATCCGACAGGAAGAAACTGGAGGAGGAGGGGATAGAGTTTTACAAGGTCTACGAACCCGTAAGACATAAATGTGAAGACTGAGACAATAATGCGGCCATTTATCTGTATCATCCTTTTTAACCTGTCAATCTGCGGATATTCTCTGGGTGCCGAACGTGTAGCATATTTTGTGATACCGGAGAGCAAGAAGCTGGCCAACACATCTCAGGAAATTGAGTATTACCTCAAAAAATATCTCGAAAAGAAGATTATGGTCCCCGCCGAGATAACAAACCGTGAACTTGCGGTTTTTGAGGACGAGATAAACCGTCAGAATCAGGAGGCCGCAAATCTCATTGCCGAAGGGAAGAGACTCTACGAGGAATTCAAGCTCGACCAGTGTTTCTTCGTATTCCAGAAAATAATCAGTAATTTCGAGAAAGGGTCGGCTGCATTCGAAAAATCGAAGGATTACCAGCTCGCACTGATGTATCTGGGGAACATATACCAGCTCAAGGGGGAAACAGGGTCGGCGAGGGAGACATTTATCAAACTTCTGACCTACAACAACAAATACACACCCGATACAAGTTACTTCCCTCCGGACATAATCGATACATTCGAAAAGGCAAAGTCAGAAATAAAGTCACTGAAAAGGGGGACGCTGCAGATAATCCCGAAGCCCGAAGACTCACAGGTCTTTCTCGACGGCTCGTTTCTCGGTTCGGGAACACTCAAAGTAGAGGACCTGCCTTCAGGCGAACATCTCGTAGGCATCAGGAAGAGAGGATATCTTCCCTATACAAGAAAAGTTACTGTCCAGTCCGAACTTATGGAGATAGTTACAGCCGAACTTGTGGAGTTCAAGGAGGTAACGGAGAGATACAGGGAGATATCCGAACTCAGGGAGAGCGATATATCCACGACACTTATGCCTACACTCAAAAATTACCAGAAGGACGCAAATGCACCTGTAACCGTTGTGGTTTTTCTCTCGGGAGGAAACGAGAATTTTACGATGAGCGGCTACACGTTCTATAATAGCCGTCTTGTAGCGTACAGTGACATAGCAGTCTCACTCTCAAGGGACGAATCCAGAAGAAAGACACTTAGAAGCAAAACAGAGGAACTTCTGAAGACCATTCTGCCGGACAACATTCAGTCGTTAAATCCGGTTGATAAAATAAGCCATAAAAAATTCTATACCTCATACTGGTTTTACGGTATAATAGGGGGCGTTCTTATCGGCGCAGGTACTCTCGCTTATTTCCTCCTCGGCAATGAGCCGAAGGAAGATAACGGCGGAGCACTGATTATCACATTTTGAGAGAGGGTGATGATTATGAATATGAAGAAATCCCTGATGATTTTATTACTCCTGCTGGTGCCGGCAGTCACATTTTCACAGAGCAGCCAGCAGCTCAAGAAGAGAATATTCGTCATAACCGCATCGACGGACAGTTTCTCTGTCAAACCTTCGAGCATATACCACTACCACGCAAAACGGGTACTTCAGTCCTCAACGGAGTATCAGCTAATCGAGACCGAACTCGCACTCGAAAACGGCAATATTACTCCCAACAAGAAACTCTGCGCGGAGGCGAACACATATTACACCACGGGAAAGAAGCAGTTCGAGAATATGGACCTCGAGGCAGCGCAGAACAGTATGAGCAAGGCACTGGCAAACTTCTGGAAATGCCCTGCCTATATAGGCAACGGTGCAGAGTATCTCGAAACCCTCAAGATGGTAGGGGCAATCTACATACTGAACGGCGAAGAGAAGATGGGACGCAATATGTTCAAGAGCGCACTTATATTTAATCCCGAAACGGCTATAAACAAGGACCTCTTTCCTCCCAATGTAGTGGATGTCTTCGAAAAGGTAAAAACAGAGCTTTCCTCGTCCAAAAAGGGTTATCTGAGCATCTCCACCATACCGCAGGGAGCCGAGGTCTTTATTGACGGGGTCTTTGCGGGCATCTCACCCGTATCAAGGAAGGAAGTGATAGCCGGCAACCACTTTATCAGTATCGAAAAGGACGGCTATATAAATGAAGGCGGCAGGGTCGATGTAAAGCCAAACGACGAAGAGATGTATCAGGCACAGCTCATACCGGCAAAGAGATATGCGGACTACTCACAGATTCTCTCGACCCTCCAGACCGATATCGGACTCGACCCGATAGGAGACAGTATCAAATCACTTGCGGCAATTACAGGTGCCGAGATAATATTTGCCAATATTGTAAGAAGGGACGGGACCGAGATAGTCGTGGATGCATACCTCTTCGATATCGCCTCCAAATCCAGACTCTTCAATACGACCAAGAGATTTCAGTACCCTATCAAGGACCCCGAGTCGGAACTGACACCATTTATCCTCGAATTCATAAGCGGCAGGTCTGTCTCGAAGGACATTCAGCCGGTCACATCGGTCCAGAAGACCATAAAACCAGTGGAGAGAGAGATACCTGAGTGCAAGACCAGCTCTGACTGCAGGGAAGGTCTTGTCTGTTCCGGTAAAGGAAAGTGTGTAAAGGAAGAGAAAGAGGAGCCAAAGGAATTTTACAAACAGTGGTGGTTCTATACCGCCGTAGGCGGTGCTGTCCTCCTGCTCACCGGAGGGACGATTCTTCTCTGGCCCTCCGATGAAGCCTCAGGCTCCGAAGGTACTATCAATTTCAGGTTTTAGGAGCAGGAGCTCTTTATGAGACTTACGGCATATCTCGCAATAATTCTAATCTGCCTTCAGATGACCGCCTTTTCTGCCGGCAACACGATTAAGACGACGGTATCACTCATATTTCTGCCGGAGACCGAAAGAAACGATGCAGATATCATTACATTCATAAACACAGCTCAGCAAAACATCTCTTCCTACAAAGGGTTCGAATATATCCCTTTAGAAATACTGCTGGACAAAAAGGGATTTTCGTCATTCTTTACCGACTTCAAAAAGGGACTGAGATTCGTCTCCGAGGGAAGGCTCCACTACGAAAATATGGATTTCGAAAGTTCGTCCTCATCCTTTGCAAAGGCGGCAGCTCTTTTCGAAAAGAACAATCTATTTGTGAACAAGCAGGCTCTCTACCTCGAGACACTGACGTACCTCGGCGCAATAGCCGTTCTCTCAAACAAGATAGATTCTGCATACAATTACTTCAGACAGATACTCACAATAAACCCGAGATACAAACCCGATTCATCTGTCTTTCCGCCACAGATTACAGAGGTCTTCAACAAGGTCGCAAAGGAGATTCTTTCCGCATCGAAGTGTGTGGTAAAATTCAGAACTGAGCCCGAAAAGGCACAGATATACCTTGATGGTGAGATTATCGGATTTTCACCTGCAGACAGGACCGGAATAATCTGCGGAAACCATTACTACTATTTACTTGCAGCGGGATACCATCCCCTGAGCGGGACATTTACGGTCAGACAGGATAAGATAGTAAAGGATATCTCCGAGAATCTGAGCGCTACCGACAATCTGAGCCTCGTGGAGAAGATTCAGACATCGGTCAGGCAGACAATAAATACAGATGAATATCCGTCTGTTCTCTCATCTCTCTCCGATATCGACCAGATAATAATTGTCTATGCAACAGGACAAAGGGATAAACCCATCCTGACAGGCGTACTCTATGACAATATCGGCAAGAACAAAATCAATGCCTATTCTGTAAAACTTACAAAACCACTCTCTGATTCGGCAAAGGAGATAGACAGCTTCATTACCTCGGTCTATCTCGAAATAGACGGCAGGAAAATAATAACACCATCCGTTCTTCCTTTCGGTACGGATGACTACTCCGTATCATCAAAGGAGAAGAAGCCTGAAAAGGCCGAAGACCAGACACCCGTTTACAAACAGTGGTGGTTCTGGCTGACACTGGTAGGTACGGCGGCATTACTCGTAACCATTCCTGTAGTACTTATCAATACCTCTGACCCCTCCCAGAAGAACCCCGACGACCATCTGGACCCGTTTCTGAGAAGATAATTATCTTAACGGTTTGAGTGGTTTGAACAGTTTGAACGGTTTGAGCGGTTTGAACAGTTTGAACGGTTTTAGCGTAAAAATTTCAAAAAATAAAAACTATACACAATTTGTGCACATTTCTGACTTATAATCAGCGGCAAGAAAGGAGGAAATCCATAATCCGCTTTCTTTTGTTTATATTTTTTTGTTGAACTTATCTGTTTAGATGGATATAAGAAAGATTAGAAAATGATTAGAATAGAAAACAATATCAGAGGTAGTATATGAGATTAAGGATAAATCTATATGCAAAAATCATCCCAATATTATACAGGCACAGGATTTTGGCTCTTATAAAAGAGGGGCTCAGGAATTCTGACAATAGGTACAAAGAGAAACTATACAACAAAGACACAAAGACGCCCAAACCCTTCTGTTTTCATCTGAGCATTCCATCACCACGAAACTTAAAAGATGAACACTTTGTATATGAAAGAGAGAGACAGTTATCACTTATTATCAGCACATTTGACTACGAATTTTTGATGTATTTGTATAATGGATTATTAAATATCAGAACTTTTGATTTTGAAAAGGGCAACACTTTCAGAATCGGCAAAATATGGCTAATGCCCAAGAGGGAGATAAGAGAGGATGAGGTAGTGTTTAAGACATTATCACCAATATCAATTGAAGACAGGGACGGAAAGCCGTTGTTACCCGATGAAGACTTACAAAAGTTCAACAAAGAGTTTTATGAGATACATCAAAGGATATTCAAATCCCTAATAGGCAGAAAGCCCAGAAAGAAATTCCAATTTGAACCTATAAAGATAAAAAAACAGGTAGTCAAACATAAAGTATCAGAATTTGTAAGTAAGACAGGCAAAGACAAGATGATGATTACCTGCTTTGAAGGCGTCTTCAAACTAAAAGGGGATAAAGAGGACTTACAGTTTCTATACGACAACGGAATCGGGCTCAGAACTTCACAGGGATTTGGGATGGTGGAATTTACATAAAACACGAGGTACTATTATGCAATATAGAGTATACTTAAAAGATTGGTACTATAATGCAGGAATTATTGGATTTTTAAGTGTAATTAGTGAAGGAGAAAGGGATATAGATATAATAACAAGGAATTTTCAAACTAATATTAATATCCGGGAAAATTACATTGAATTTGAAACAAGTATTTTAAATGGTTTTCTAGAAAGATATGAAAAAATGTCTTTTATTACATTTTTTGAAATTGGTAGTTATAAAGAAAGACTAAATTCTTTGGTAAATAAGATAAACAAGATTACTCAACAAAATGGTAGAATAACAAAAAAACTTTTGCAGGAAACAGCACTTAATGGCAAAATAGTTAAAAAGTTTATATCAACAATTAATAATAATATAGATCTGGATCAAATATTTTCAGGAGATAATATTTTAAGTGAAGTTCAAAGAGTTCAAAATTTATTAAATCAATTTCAGTCAAATATTGCAGTATATAGTTACTTAAAAAGCAACAATGGACAAGGTTTTATAGATTATTTTCTTGACATTGAAGTATCAAAAAAAATTTGTTCATATTCAAACATAGAAAATTATATTAAAGATATTTATAATAAACTTCAGATCCCAAATGATAATAATAGAAAATGTTATATTTGCGAGGAATACAGAAAAAAATACGATTTAAGTAATGCTATTACTCAGATTTTGGGTTTTAATTCTGACAATTCAAATTGGATTTGGGGTTATGAAACTTCCAAAATTAAAATATGTCCATTATGTGCCTTAATATATTCTTGTGCTTTTCATGGAATGGTTAATATAAAAAGAAATATTGATGGAGAATATAAAATTTTTCTATATTTTTTAAATAGAAATACCAATATTCAAACTCTTTACAATTCTTATTGGATATTCAGAGAAAAAGTAAATCAGAAAGAGAATCAAAATAAACCATTTTATACTATTATTCAAGAAGTAACTCTTGAATTAATAAATCAGCAAACACGGTCCGTTTTAGAAAATATTAACTTCATAGAGATAGCTGAAAATCAGTTCGGAGGACAATCAACTAAATCCTATAATGTTTATAATTACAATATAACTAAGGAATTGGCAAAATTTATTCAATCTAATGGAATAGAAAATATCCCCAAAGGATATTATAAAGATAGAGATTTCTATTCAGATATTTCTGAAGAAATTTTGAAAAAAACATTGGAACATTCCCTATGTTTTTCTGACTTGTCTAGATATCTTGAATACTATATACGATCAATTGATGTAAAATCAAAAACAATAGTTCGTTTTTCAATAGATAAAACGGTAAAATATATTCTCAAATATGTAAATCAAATTAAAGGAGGAAATATAATGTCGCAAGAACAAATTATCAACAAAGCATTTTATAACGGGAAAGCACTTGCCCAAAAAATAGGGCAGGAGAATAAAATTAAAAGTATTACTTATCAACTCTTAAATGATTTGAAAATTTGTGACAGAAATTCTTTTATGGATAAGTATCTAAGATTATGTATATCCTATGGCTCTGAAGTTAAACTGGGAAGCAATAATGAGCTAGCAGATGTTGATAATTTTATGAGCTTTGGATATGCTTTTGTAAATGGCCTCTTGTCTAACATAAATACAAACAATAATAATGAGGAGGTATAAAATGGCTAATTATTTAACTAGCACAGTAATTTTTAAAGCAGGTAATTTAAACTACGGTGAGAGCTCAGCAAATATTATAAGCCTTAAGAGACTCTCCTTTCAAGGTAGAAGCTATTCTTATATATCAAGGCAAGCATTAAGATATGATATAGTAAGAATTATGAATGAAGAATTCAAAATGCCTTTAACACCGGTAGGTAGCGATGGTAAAGTTGTTCAGTTTGATGCTAGTGCTACAATAAGAGATTATCCTGAAATTGACTTATTTGGTTATATGAAAACTGCCGGCGAGGGTTCACGAGGAAGAATACGAAAAGCAATTGTTAGGTTAAGCGATGCAATAAGTTTAGAACCATGGAACAATGATATTGATTATGGAAACAATATGGGTCTTTCAGCGAGAGGAGGTAACTTGGAGAATATGATTTTTCAAACAGAAACACATAGGTCATTTTATACTTATACTTTAACTGTTGATCTTGATAAGGTTGGTGTTGATCAAAATGATAGTATTACACTTGATAATCAAGATAAAATTAAGAGGATATGCTTATTACTTGATTCTATAAAAATGTTATATAGAGATATAAAAGGAAGAAGAGAAGATTTATCTCCAGTATTTGTGATAGGTGGTATATATAATAGTGGTAATCCATTCTTTTACAATAAAATTGAACTTATATTTGGTAGAGATTCAATAAAGATAAGACCAGAACCAATAAATGAAATTTTAGATAGGAATTTCAATGATCAAAATATAAAGGATTCTACCTATTTAGGGCATTTAAATGGGATATTTTCAAACATTGACGAAATTAATATCACTGATGATAAAAAACTCAATATTGAAGGCTTTTTTAATCAAATAAAAACCAACTTAAATAATATTTATCAATAAGAAATGATTATGAAGGTATTGAAAATTAAGATCTATCAAAATTTGTGTAACTACAGAAAAGAGGGGAGTTTTGGGTATGTACAAACATACCCTCTTCCTACACCATCTATGATTAGGGGAATGGTTCATGATGTATTAGGTGCTACTGAATATATTCCTCTAAAAATTAGTATTCAGGGTAAAAGTGATGCTGTAATAACAAATGTTCAAAGAGTATATAAATTTGATCGTGACCCAAAGAGTAGACCTCAAAATCCATATATAGTTCAGGTAAGAAACAGTTTAAAAACGGCAACATATGGTATTTTATTCGTAGATTTACATGTTAATATGAGGATTATAATTCACATTTGTCTCGAAAATGATAGTAATAATGTATGTAATCAGTTGTATCAAAAAATCCAAGAAAAAGTACCGGTGCTTGGTAGAAATGAAGATTTAGCATTGATTGAAGATTTAAAAATTTTAGAGGTACATAAATATAATGGGAGGAGTGCATTGTCAAGATTACCAATGTATGTTGGTCCGGAAGCCTTAGTTGAAAATGTTGGAACAAAATATAGACTTCCTTTTTGGTATGAACAAGTCAACTCATTTTCTGATAGCAGAATATTTCATTTTATAGAGGCCAATTATATCCCAGAAGGTACATCATTAAAAAACAATTCAATTTATTTAGATGATGAAAATGATATAGTCTGCTTTTTGATTTCTCCACGATAATAACAAAGGTACAATTGTGTATCAACTATATGCAAAATCCAATGGAGAAACAATAGAAGAACACATATGTAATGCCCTAAATGCCTTTGAAAATTTATGTAAGTACTTAAAATTAAGCGAAGATGAAAAGTGGGTAATAAAAAAATTAATATATTACCATGACCTTGGAAAGATAAATCCTGAATTCCAGAATAAAATGAGAAGAAAATTGGGTATAAGTACTCTTTTTAATTGGTGTAATGGCTATATATTTCATGAATGGCTATCTCCAGCCTTTATTACTCAACAAGATGAAAATGAAATAAAAAGTGAGCTGGCTCAGTTAGGATTAGATAAAGACCGATTTTTTAACTTCTTTATTTTTACTATATTATCACACCATAACCGAGAAAATCAATTGCCTGATGATACTCTAATTAGAAATATGATTGAATGGATAAGAAATAATATCGACAACTTTCAGAACATAGAATATTATTATAATTGCAAAAATTTATTAAGTACATATAATACTTCAGAAGATCGAAATTTATGGAATACATTTTATCCTTTTAGAATAAAATGGTTAGGTTCTCTATTAAAATGCGATTATTGTGCTTCTGCAGGTATTGAACCAGAGGAAAAATATGAAGGAAACTATCAAAATGATTTTGAAAACTTTTTGAGAAATAAAAAGATTACCTTAAATAACTTTCAAAAGCAAGCAGGAGCAAATTCAAACAAAAGCATTATTTTGGTTGCTTCTACTGGAATGGGAAAGACAGAGGCAGCTATGAATTGGATAAATGGTCAAAAAGCTTTTTATTTACTTGGTATAAGAGTAGCCGTTAATGAAATGTATAAAAGGTTTAAGATTATTTTTGGAGACAATGTAAGTCTTCTGCATAGTGAAACATCATACCTTTTTGCTCAACAAGAAAATGATGAAGATGAGCATGAAATAAAAATAGAAAAAGCAAAAAAATTATCTTATCCATTGACTGTAGCAACTGCTGATCAGATTGTTACAAGTGTATTTAAATATCCGGGATTTGAGTTTACTTATTTAACTTGTAGTTATAGTAAAGTAATTTTAGATGAAATTCAGAGTTACTCTCCTACAGCAATTGCTGCTATTGTCGTTTTCCTAAAAGAAATACATAGAATTGGTGGTAGGTTTATGTTAATGACGGCGACATTACCTCCATTTTTGAAAGATGAATTTAGAGATTTAGAAGATCTTTATATATTTGAATCTCAATTGTTTGATATTAAAAGGCATAAAATTGCGATTATTGAGGAAGAAATACAGTCTAGTAAATTATTAGAGATATTACAAAATAATACTGATAAAAAAATACTTATCATTTGCAATACTGTAAGAAAATCACAAGAATTATTTGACTTACTTAAAACCAATAATTTTAACCCTAATCTCATTCACTCTCAATTTATTGGTAGGGATAGGAAAGAAAAAGAAAATCATATTATGAATGCCTATGCATTCTGCATATGGATATCTACACAGATAGTAGAAGCCTCCCTTGACATAGATTTTGATCTTTTGATAACAGAAAATGCTTCTATAGAAAGTCTATTACAGAGATTTGGTCGATGCTATAGGAAAAGAGCGTATGATAAGGACGAACCAAATATTTTTATTTTTAAATCACAGTCTTATGGTATCTATGATAGCTATCTTTTTAATAAAACATGGGAGATAATTAATAAATATGACGGAAAGTATATTTCAGAGAAGGATAAACAGGAAATGATAAATAAAGTATTTGAAAATATTACACAAACAAAATATTTTGAAGAGTACAAAAAACAAAAAGATCTTCTTGAAATTGGCTATAGAAGTTTAACTAAAATAGAAGCTCAAAAAGATTTTAGACAAATCACCAATAATATTATCGTAATTCCTGAAAATGTTTTTTTTGATAATGAAAAAACAATTAGAACTTTAATAAGTTTTATTGAAAATAAAAGTTATGACAAATTAGTGAGAATAAAAAAACAGGCGGAGTTATTAGATTATGCAGTACCCATTCAATTATATAACATAAAAGAAAACGTTTTAATGGATATAGACAAATCTAACTTCTGCAAAAAACATAGAATCAAAATATTAAAAGGGTGTAAATACTCAAGTCAAAAGGGAATTATTAGCACCTGTACAGATGTAAGAGGAGGTGATAATATTATATGACTTCTTTTTTTATAAATTTTATCCATAATAAATTCTCTCCAAATCAAAAAGTGTTTGTATTATAAAAAATAAAGGATAAAATGTTAGATATTTCATTGATATAAAGGAGCCGTTATGCATCAAATCCTTACTCGTAATCAAAGAGAGAGCATCTCCAAAATCCTCTCTCTTTGCCCAAAAAAAGAATTAGTTATGAACATTACAAAGTTTGAAGGCTATCTATTTGGTATCGCCATTACACCAGATTTAATTTTACCAAGTGAGTGGCTACCTGTTGTGTTTGGTGGTCAGGAACCAGCATTTAAAAGCCAAAAAGAAGCATACTTTTATTTTGATATCTTGATAGATGCTTATAATAAATACTCCAATGCATTTACTAATAATCTATTAGAATTTCCGTTTGATATTGATGAATCAGGCGAAATTTCGGAGGAAATTTTAAATCAGATTAAATACTGGACACACGGATTCATACTCGCAATTTCACATAGGGATAAGATTTGGTTCGTTGATTATTATGCAAAGGGTCTAGAAGGAGCCTCTTATGCTTGTAATGAACTTATATTAGGTTTTTTAGCTTTAATTAAATTAGCAAAGCCTGAGGAATTTGATGAGGTAAGTAAGAATGTTAAGTTGCCAAAAGAAATGTTAGATGAATTTGAGATAAAAAAGATATTAAGACTTTTACCTTATATAATTTATCGTTTTGTTAATTATGGCAAAATATTATGGAAGGAGCAAGTAGAAGCAATGAGAAAATATGAGCCAGATATTACAGAGAAAAAAGAAAAGGTTGGCAGAAACGACCCCTGTCCTTGTGGAAGCGGTAAGAAATATAAGTGGTGTTGTGGTAAAGAGTAAATTGGGACTCTTTAATATGTTTTTATTGTTTTAGTATTATGGAAGAGAGGATTGACTTTCAGAGTCTTAAAACAAACGGTGTAAAAATAAACTACCTTTATGTATGTGAACGTAAGCTCTGGCTTTTTGACAGAGGAATTCAGATGGAATCAAGGTCCGATAAAGTCCTAATGGGAAAGTTACTCGGAGAACATTCTTATCCAAAAGAAAAGACAAGAGAAGTCCTTATTGATGACCTGATTAATATTGATATTGTAGGTGATGATGAGATCAGAGAGGTGAAATATTCCAATCGTTTGCCTGATGCAGACAGGATTCAATTACTTTATTATTTATATTACCTAAAACAGCTTGGAATTGAAAAACGAGGGGTTATAAATTATCCAAAGATGCGAAAGAGAGAAGAGATTGTCCTTACAAGTGAAGCAGAGAATGAAGTAATCAATGCACTAAGACGAGTTAAAGAGATAGTAAATCTCGATAAACCCCCGGCCATCCAGTCCAGGTCATACTGCAAAAAATGCAGTTATTATGAATTTTGCTATGTTTAGGTAAAGAAATGAGCAGACCTTACTATATCTTTTCAAATGGCAGAGTAAAGCGAGATGAGAATACAATCCTGATAGAGAATGATAAAGGGGAGAAAAAGGCAATTCCGGTAGAAGACACTGAGTGCATTCATATCTTCGGCGAGGTTGACCTTAATACAAAATTCTTCAATTTTATCTCACAACACAAGATACCTGTTCATATTTACAACTATTATGGATTTTACTCGGGCTCTTTCTTGCCCAGAGAACAGAATCTATCAGGGCTTGTGGTTGTAAAGCAGGCTGAGCATTACTTAAATTCTGAGCAGAGGCTTGGGCTTGCAAAGTCTTTTGTTGAGGGTGCTATGTTTCATATGATTAGAAATCTGAGAGAACATAGCGGAACCGAAAAAAGCATTGAATTTATTGAAAAAGAAATGACAAATATTCAGGAATGCAAAGATATAAGTACACTTATGGGGTGCGAAGGAAGGGCAAAAGATGAGTATTATCAGGCATTCAATATCTTTTTGAATGAGCCATTTTCTATTGAAAAGAGAGAGAAGCATCCACCCACTAATCCGCTTAATGCCCTTATATCATTTTCAAATTCACTAATTTATACAACGGTATTAAATGAAATCTATCATACACAACTAAACTCAACAATAAGTTATTTACATCAGCCATCTGAGAGGAGGCACTCACTCTCTCTTGATTTATCAGAGATTTTTAAGCCTCTTATTGGTGACACTATAATTTTCAAGTTAATTAACAATAGAGTTCTGAGTACTGAGGACTTTGACAATAGTCTTAATTACTGCTACCTGAAAGAGGAAGGGCGTAAAAAATTTATAAAGGCTTTTGATGAGAAGATGAGCACAACTATCAAACACAGAAAACTCAAGAGAAATGTGAGTTACAAAAGTATAATCAGATACGAATGTTATAAACTTATAAAACATCTGCTTGATGAGGAAAAATATTCACCATTTAAGGCGTGGTGGTAATATGGCATTTTATATTGTAACTTATGATGTTGAAGAGAAAAGGGTAAATAAAGTCCGGAAGATTCTCAAGAAATACCTAAACTGGATTCAGAACTCCGTATTCGAAGGAGAATTATCTGAAGGAAAAGTATTTGCGTGTATGGAAGAATTAAAGAAAAAGATCAATCAGGAGGTAGACTCAATATATTTTTACAGGATTGAAAACAAGTTCAATTTTGAAAAGAAGGTGCTTGGAATAGAAAAGGATATGTCGGGCAATATTATATAAAACTATAGCTCTTTGACAATTGAATACGAGAGGCTGCATCGAACCTACCTAATTTTTCAGAGAGATGGTTGTTCTATTAGAGGTTTGATGCAAAACTGAAGCAAAAAGGTTGAAAAATCCTAATTTTTTTATATAAATAGAAGTGGGTTTTATCTGAACCAAGTGGGATATAAAGACTTGTGGAGGAAGGGCAAGATTATATGATAAAGGAAGTTTTATCTGAACCAAGTGGGATATAAAGTTTTCTGAAAATATTTCTGAAAATATTATTGAAAACGTTTTATCTGAACCAAGTGGGATATAAAGTAGGGTCTTTGCACTCTCACGAATTTTGAATAATCGTTTTATCTGAACCAAGTGGGATATAAAGTATGCGATGAAATAGCACTGTGTTTTCGCTGGGTTCAGTTTTATCTGAACCAAGTGGGATATAAAGAAATAACAACGCATTGCTATTGGTCTTTTCGTAAGAGTTTTATCTG